>CAZGNH010000001.1:0-1872 GCA_964527025.1 uncultured Chthoniobacterales bacterium
GAAAGATCCAAGCAGAGAGCCCGACCAGAACGAGGGGCAGAGCAGTCAGAGCCCCGGCAGCCGGGATGACTCCGAAGCCGACCAATCGGCACCGACTCCCGGCGAGAAGAAGGAGGGTGAATTGCAGGGGGCGGAAGGGGACCGGGAAGGGGGGCAGGTGCCGATGGGGGAGGCCGAACCCGGGGAGCGCGAGGGAGTCATGAGCGAGGCACAGGCGCGCGCCCTTTTAAATTCTCTTCGCAACGAGGAGGACCGCGTGCAAATAATGGTACCTCAGGCACAGGAGGAGACCCTTCGGGACTGGTGATGAATCATTGTAAAACAACGGGGTTTGCGGGCCGGTGGCCTGTGGCGGGAACAGCGGCGCTTTTGGCGCTGGCGCTGATTGCCTGTGCGCTTCCGTCCGCGCAGGCCCAACAAGTGAGTGCGCAGCTCTCGACCGATTCGGCAGCGGTGGGTGAGCCCGTCGAGTTCCGGATCACAACCACCGGCCGCAGCCAGGCAAAAATGCTCGATCAGCTCGTTGTGGACGGCCTCGAAGTCGTTTCCCATTCGGACCAATTCCAGATGCAGATGCAGTTTCCGGGTTTCGGGATGCAGGTTACCACGACCATCAGGATGCTCATCGTGCCGCAGGAGGAAGGGGAATACTCGATTCCTCCGTTGCGGTTGCGCCTTGACGGCAAGGTCTTCAAGACCCTGCCCGCGGTGCTGCGGGTGACCGAAGGCGGCGGCATGCCCTCCCTGCCCGCAGTCCCCGTGCCGCACGGAGGCGGCCAAATCTCCCCCCCGCTCCAGGTGCAGCCGTTCCCCCAACCGGGAACCCCGCGCCAGCCCCGCCAGACCGCAACCCCGCGCCTGTTCGGTGAAATCGTCATCCCGCAGGACTCCGCCTTTGTCGGAGAAGTCGTCCCGGTTGACCTGCGCTTCTACATCGATGCCCGCCTGCCCGCCCAGTTCAGCGAGCGCCCGAATTTTTCCGGTGAGGGGTTCACAGTCCACCGGACGGCACGACCGTCCGAAGTGCAGCGCGAAATTGACGGCGTGCCCTACGCGTGCCTCGTCTTCCGCACGGCCATCACACCCGCCAAGGCGGGCAGGCTCGAAATCCCCGCGGCCTCCCTCGCCGCGCGCGTGCAGGTTCCCATCTCGCGCAGCATCGACGATTTCTTCGGCGGCATGCTCAATAATTTTGGCATGAGCGACCTGCGCGAGGTCGAAATCACCACCGACCCCGTGACCATCGAGGTGAAGCCGTTGCCGTCCGAGGGACGCCCGGAAGATTTCTCCGGTGCGGTCGGAGATTTCACCCTTGAAACTTCTGCATCTCCAACCAAGGCCGCGTCGGGGGAGCCGGTTATGCTCGATGCGGTCGTTTCCGGCCAGGGAAATTTCGAGGCGATGGGACCGCCGGCCCTGCTCGACCCGCAGGGGTGGCGGGTCTACGATCCGGCCGAGGATTTCGAGCCCAGCGCAACCGACCCAATCGGCCTGCACGGAAAGAAAACCTACCAGTTCACACTGCTGGCACTCGAAGACCAGACCGCCACACCCCCCGTGCAGTTTTCGTTCTTCGATCCAAAACAACAACGCTACATCACCCTCAAAGGCCCGCCCGCCGCCGTCAGTGCCCAAGGATCCGGACAGCCGACCCCCACACCGGCCGCGCAGGATTCCACGGCCGCCGCAACACCCCAGCCCGGCACAACGCCTCCGTCCACCGACGGCCTCTCTCGCGACATGACCCCCGCCGGGTTCCGCCCCCTTGCGTGGAGCAGGGGATTCGTCATGACCGGAATCCTTCTTGCCATCCTCTGGGCCGCCGGACTCGCCAATCTCCTCGTGCGCCGCTACCTCGCAAGCCCCGCCGCA
>CAZGNH010000002.1:0-1756 GCA_964527025.1 uncultured Chthoniobacterales bacterium
TAGAGGCCGAGCAATTTCCCGGCGTAGGGTTGCGGGGCGTGGCGGGCGCTGACAATGGCACGGTTGGCCTCGATCACGGATTGCGCGGGGCGATCGAGCGGTGGGAGGTCGTGTTTGCGGGCAATGACGGCCCGCTGGATCGCCGGCGGCAGCGCGCCGAAGTCCGCAATGCGTTCCGGTTTGACGGGAGCGCCGGAATCCCGCGGTGGGGCGAGGCCGTAGGCGGCGGCACCCGCCGCGCGCCGACGCGCACGGAATTCGGCGGCGTCGCGGGCCTGCCGGGCGGAAAGGGGCACATCGAGCGAGGTGTAGAGGTTCCCGAGGTTGAGTCCTTCCGCTTTGGCGTCGGCGGTGACCTCCGGCAGATCGCGACCCGCCAACCCGCGCCCGGCGGCCCATGGTTCGAGAAAGGCCATGCCGAAGCCCTCTTCGATGCTGGTGGTCAGGCAAAGGTCGGCGCCGAAGAGGAAATCATAGACCGACCGTCCGGTTGTGCCGGCGGCATCGAAGACAACCGGCAGGGCAAGGGTTTCCGCAAAAGTCCTCCAGCGGGCATACGGGGCGCTCTCGGGGCCGGGGGCCGGGGCCGACGTGATGACGAGCCGCGTGCCGGCTCCTGCCGCCGCCGCATGCAGAAGGGCCTCCCCGAGGTTTTTCCGGCGGATGCCGCGTGTCGGGTAAACGAGCAGACGGTCGGCGGAAAGCTCCGCCGCCCCGACGGGGGTCGCTTCGGCGGGAAGCACAACCGGGTTGGGAACCACGGTGGCGGTTCCCCCGGCCCGCGCAAGCAGACCGGCCGCTCCGCTGCCCAGGACCGCATGCGCGACCCGCGCACCCGCTGGGTAGAGGGTGCGCGACAGGCCGTCGAACCCCCCGAGTCCCCGCCGCAAAAACCGGTAGTTCGAAGGCCGCCCGTTTTCGGCAAAATCGTGCATTTGGAGGACCATCGCCCGCCCCTCGAGGGCCCAGCGGGACACGGCCACCGGCAAAGACAAATTTTTTCCGAGGCAGTGGTTGTGGATGTGCAGCACATCGGCGGGCGCGCCCCAGCGGGCACGGCACGCCCGGTCCACTCCCGCAGCCAGCCCGCCGGCCCCGCGCGCGCCCGCCCCGTAGGCCAGCTCCGGCACAACCGCCGCGGACGTGAGCCGCGTCCCCGGCGGCACCGGTTCCCCCGCCACGACCAACACCTCCACCCCCTGCTCTTCAAGAGCCTGCGCCGCCATTTCGATCACGCGCGTCACACCCCCCGCGCGCAAGTGATAGTGCAACACCGCAACCCGCATCACCGCCCCCGCAGTATTCGGTAAGCCTCCAAGCCCGCCAGCGCGGGACGCTCAAAATCGGGCATCTCCCACAGGACCTCCCTGCACGCCCCCTCCGCCCGCATGAAGTGCCGGTACTCACGCGGCAAATCCCGGATGCCGCCCAGCCGCCCGTCGCGGGCCGCGCGGGAAAGAAACGCATGCAGGATCGCAAAGCTCATCCGGCCCAGCGACGGGGTGTCCTGGTGGCAGTGGATCCTCTCCTCGAGGTCGGTCTGCGCAAGGGCCCCGGCCCCCCAGCGCCCAAACACATCAAGCAAGTGCGCCGTCTCGACCCCGTAGCCCGTCGGCATCGCAAGACTCTCGAGCACCTCACGGCGCGCCGCATACTCACCCGCAAGCGGCTGAACCATCCCCGCCAGCTCCGGATAAAACAACGCAAACAGCGGACGCACCAGCGCCTCGGTCACCCGCCCCCCGCCCGCCGGACG
>CAZGNH010000003.1:0-4567 GCA_964527025.1 uncultured Chthoniobacterales bacterium
CCCTCCCCCGGCCTCGGGAGAGTCTTCTACTCGGACAACGGCTCCACCGCCATCGAAGTCGCCGTCAAAATGGCCCTCCAATTCTGGCAGTTGACCGGGCATCCGGAACGCCGCCGCTTCGCCGCCTTCGATGATGCCTACCATGGGGACACAGCAGGCGCCGCCAGCCTCGGCGGAGTCGGCGCATTTTTCGACCGGTTTGCGCCGATCCACTTCGGGGCGGTGCGGGTCGCCGACATGGATGCTCTCGATCGCCTGCCGGACACGGACGCACGGGAGATCGCCGCCGTGGTGATCGAGCCGCTCGTCCGCGGGGCGGCCGGCATCCGGCTCTGGCCGCCGGGGATGTTGCGACGGCTGCGCGACTGGTGCGACCGGACCGGGGCGCTGCTCATCGCCGACGAGGTTTTTACCGGTTTCGGGCGCACGGGCCGCCTCTTTGCCTGCGGGCACGAAGGGGTCCGCCCCGACTTCCTATGCCTCGCCAAAGGGCTCACCGGCGGATTCATGCCCCTTGCCGCCACCCTCACCACAGATCGCGTTTTCGACGCCTTCCTCGGCGGATTCGAGGAGACATTCTTTTACGGCCACAGCTACTGCGCCAACCCGCTCGCCTGCGCCGCCGCCCTCGCCGGCCTCGATGCCTTCGACCACGAAAACACCCTCGAAGCGCTCGCACCCAAAATCCGGATCCTTGCGGGCCTCCTCGAAGGCCTGCGCCGCAACCCGCGCGTCCGCGAAACACGCCAGTGCGGAATGATCGCCGGCATCGAGCTCCAGCAGGCCCCGGGCCGCCCCCTCGATTGACGCGCGCAAACCGGCGCCCGCGTCTGCATGGCCGCACGCGCCCACGGCCTCCTCACACGCCCCATCCTCGACACCGTCACCCTCATCCCCCCGCTCTGTATCTCCCACGACCAACTCGCTCAGGCCGCCCAAGCTCTCGAACGCGCCATCGACTCAACCGGGTGACCGACGGGACTCGAACCCGCAACAGCCAGAACCACAATCTGGAGCTCTACCATTGAGCTACGGCCACCATCAATACCCGCTCCGGACCGGAATCCGGTTCGGGAAATCTCACGCAAATTTGCGGTGTTCCCGCCCACCTGTCAAGGCACGATGCCCGCGTCAGGCCATGGGCGGGCATGGGGTGTGGGACCCATTTTCTTCAAGCGCCATCGGCGCATCCTTCCGCAGACCGGGGCAACGTTCTGGATAACCCGTTGTTATTACCCATCAAATCCCTCTTTCGCAGCCGCCTCCGCCAAGTGGGCGTCTTCGCACAAAAACCCCATGCGGGAAGAACCTTCTCCCCGCACAAGGCAGGCCGCAGCAAGGTGAATGGCATCCATGGCCCGGAGGGAATGAAGCCGCAGCACGCGAAGTGTCAACTGCTCAAGACGCCGCCCGGATGCAAGAATGAACCAACGATTAGCCTGCGCCTGCAAGCGGTCCAAGAGCTCGCTCAGTTGCCTCTCGGTCAGGTGTCCCTCCCGCCTGAGGCGGCAAAAAGCCGAGGCACACTCCGGAACCGCGTGCCAGGCTGTGACCACCCGCGCGTTCTTCGCATACCTTGCGAGATAACCTTGCGATGCAGGCTGTTCCACAAACAGCAGAACCAGCGCCGAGGAATCCCAATAGTTCATCCCCTGTCCTCCAAAACAAAACCGGATACATCCACAGGGGTTTTCAGTTTAAGAGGTTTGGGCAGGCGCACAGGATCCTGCTGGGGGCTGTGGGTCAAAAGGCCCAGTTGTTGGAGCTCCTTCACCCTCTCCGTAAGTCCATCCTTCCCGGTTGTGTAGGGGATCAACCGCGCAACCGGCTTGTCTCGATCCAAGACCAGCAACGTCTCCCCCTCCCTCACCGCGGCAATCACTTCGCTGAGATGATTTCTCAAATAGGATATGTTTGACGTTTTCATATGTACAACATAGCCTTATCAGCCGCGCTGGTCAACCCCCCGGCAGACCAACCGGGGGAGAATCACCTGCGCGACCCAAGAACCCCATGGGGTTGACATCGATCTCCGGCACGTGGAGAATCCCATAAAAGCGAAAGTTGTTGATGGACGAGCCTCTTATTTTTGAACCGATTCCCATGGAAAGGGTCTGGGGAGGCAGGCGCCTTGAGGTCATGTATGGCAAAGCCCTGCCCCAGGGGGTTCCCGTCGGGGAGATCTGGGAGATTGTGGACCGCGAGGAAGCGCAGAGTGTCGTCCACGAAGGATCCCTCAAGGGTGCTTTGCTCAACGATCTGTGGCACCGTCACCGCGGGGATGTGTTCGGGGCCGCCTATGCCGGGCACCAGTCCGGGCGATTCCCGATCCTCGTCAAATTGCTCGATGCCCGCGAAAAGCTTTCGGTTCAGGTGCATCCTCCGGCGCCCCTTGCCGCGGAGATGGGCGGGGAACCCAAGACGGAGGTCTGGTATTTCGCACGGTGCTCGCCCGGGGCAAGAATTTACGCCGGGGTCAAAAAGGGCGTCACACGCGCGGATTTCGAGCAGGGGCTGCATGACGGAACCGTCGAATCCCGCCTGCACGCGATCACGGTCCACGCCGGCGACAGCATCTTCATCCCCAGCGGGCGGCTCCATGCCATCGGCGAGGGCAATGTGATCGTCGAAATCCAGCAAAACAGCGACACGACCTACCGGGTCTTCGACTGGAACCGCATGGGCCTCGACGGCAAACCCCGCACCCTCCACATCGGGGAATCCCTCGCCTGCACCGACTTCTCGGACGTCGAACCCAAGGTCTCCCGCGTCAGGGAGGGGGTCATCGCCGGGTGTCCGTATTTCCACGTCGAAAAAAATACCCCCGACGGCCCCTTCTGCCCGGCGGCGGACGGGCGCTTTGCCATCGTGACGGTCCTCGAAGGAGCGGTCACCTGCGGCAAAAAAACCTTTTCCCCCGGCTCTTTTTTCCTTGTTCCGGCATGTGCCCCCGGCTTGGCGGTCACGCCCTCGAAGGAACCCGCGCGTCTCCTGCTCACGACCCTTCCGGCCTGACGGATCCCTCCGGGTTGCGGGGGCCGAACTCAAAGACCTTGAACGCGCCGGCCGCATCCCGGAAGCGCGGATCGGGCGCCCGCCCGGTCATCCGTTCCAGAAATTCCGCGAGGGTCACGGGCTGCGCATGCCACAAATCCAGTTGCCCGCACCACAGGGCAAGGTCGGAGAAATTGACATCGGCTGTGATGTCCCTGCGCCCGAACCCGTCAAGGACCCCGCGGCCCCCGAACCGTTGGTGCCGCGCATAAGCGCGCAGGGTGCCTCCGGGTTTGCCCGCGCGGAGATCCGGGCATGTGTCGCCGTAATCGATCACAAGCACCCGCCCGCCGCGCCATGCAGGACGCCACCCGCGCAGCCACTCGAAGAAGGAGGCATGCACTTCCACACGCCCGCCCTCCGGCCAATCCCCCCCGAAGACCGTGGACCGGGGCAGTGGTCCCTCCGGTTCAAGCCAGCACTCCGCCGCACGCCCGCCTTCGAGAACAATGTGCAGCTCGAACCACGCGCCCCCGGCCCTGCGGAATATCCGGCAGGGGAACGCATCCACCAGCTCGTTGGCAAAGAGGAACGCCTTGCCTCCCGATGCTTCGAGCGCGCCGCCGACATGCCCGTGCCATGTCGCGGCACGGCCTCCGAGCGCCCGGCGCTGCAGGGCTTTGAGCTTGGGCGAGACCTCGACAAGGTGCAACCGCGGCCGCCGCCACCAGCCGAACCGCCGTGCAACACCGGCCGCAAGCGCCCCGTCACCACCGCCAACCTCGACCGCATGCCATGGCCCCCACGCCGGTCGGTGCCTCCGCAGCCACGAGGCCACCACCCCCGCCAACGTCCCCCCCATTCCCCGCCACGTCGAAAAATCCCCGCGCGGCCCGAACCCCCCAATCCCCGCCGTGTAATAGCCGAACTCCGGATGAAACAACGCCGCACCCATCCACCGGTCAAAACGCACCCTCCCGCCGCCCTCAGCCACAAAGGCCCGCAGGAACGCAGACCGCGCCCCCGCGTCACTCACCGCAACAATCGGTTCAGCGCAATGGTAAGGGCCACCGTGAAATCCGCCGCATTGTCAAAAAATTCCCGCGCAAACCCGAGCCATGTCACGTGCGGCGAGGCAATCACCAGCATCACCGAAAGCACAACCAGATTGAGAATGAAAATCACCACCACCGAAAAAAATGTCCCCCCATAATGCAAATCCGGCTGACCCCTGAAAATCATCCAGCACGTGAAGGTCAAATGAAACGCCCACGTCACCCCGATCAACGCATACAAAATCCGCCCATACCCGGACACATCCCAAAAAATCCCCGCCACCCCGTACACCGCAATCACCAATACGCTGTAAATCGGAAAAAAATACGGCGCCAACGCAATCCATGTGTTCGTCCGGTCCGCCAAAATGTGCCCGCCCTCCCCGGTCACACGGAACCGGTGCACCTTCCCACCGGACACCAACACCCACAACGCATGCGTCAGCTCGTGCCCGAACACATACAACCAAACCGGACGCGGCAACCCCGCAAACGCCACCACCCACAAAATCACCCCC
>CAZGNH010000004.1:0-2466 GCA_964527025.1 uncultured Chthoniobacterales bacterium
GGCAATCTCTACGTCGCGGACAACGACGACCAGAACATTTACAAGTTCACGTCCGCCCAAATTGCCGCGGCTGTTGCGGGCACGCCGCTCTCCATGGCCGCCGGAAGCCTCGTTGCCAACCTGGGCGTGAGCGGGTCGCTTGCCTTCGATGATGTGCAGAACCGGCTCTACGCCGCAGGGTGGCAGACCAGCGGCATCCGGTTCTTCGACCTCGACGATTCGACATCGGGAACCCTCGTCCCGGGGCTCGCAAACACAAACTATAAAGTGATGACTTTTTCCGATGGATCCAACGACTATGTCGGCTGGCTCAACCGCAGTGGATGGAACGGAGTCGACGCCATGACCTACGGATACGATTTGGCGGCCAATGTTCCCGTCCCCGAGCCGGGGACCTTCTGGCTTCTGGCGCTGGGGTGTGGCGCCGCGGCGTGGGTGCGCCGCCGCCGCCGCCGCGCATGACCGGATCTGTTCTGGATTTGTCCGGGGTGCGGCGCAGAGGGTCCATGGGAAGGGGCGCGCCGGGCATGCTGCTTGTGGCCGCGTGTTTCCTTGTCGGGGTCGGATCCACGGGCCGTGGCGGCCCGTATTCGGGGGCGCTTGACGACCCGTCGAATGTCCACGATGCGCCGATCCCGGGTTTCGTCGGTCCCGACGGGGAGGGCAAGGCGCGCCTTCTCCAATCGGGAGACACCTACATGCACCCGGACAATTTCGTGAACCCGCTGTTTTTCGGGTGGGCCGATGGTTGGGTGGATTACATGCCCGCCCCCGGTGTGTCGGGCTCCTGGGCGGATCCCGGGATGGCTCTCGGCCCGGTGACCGGCGACAATTACGACATTGTCGCGCTGGGCGACTTGGATGCCACGCAGATTAAATCCGGTGTTCCGCCGGGGTCGCTCACCCTGACCTTCCTTGAGCCGATCCGAAACAAATCCGGAGCGGATTTTGCTCTTTTCGAGAATGCACTCGTTTCCCAGGGGGGTGCCGGGGTTGCCAATCAAGTTTTTGCCGAGTTGGCCTATGTCGAGGTGTCAAGCGACGGAGCGACTTTCGCCCGCATGCCCTCGTTTTCGCTGACGCCCGCCGCGGTTGGCGCTTACGGAACGGTGGATGCCACCAATGTCTTCGGACTGGCCGGCAAACACGCCAACGCCAACGGGGAATCGTGGGGAACCCCGTTCGACCTCTCATGGCTGGCCGACAACCCCTTTGTTCTCGGCGGACAGGTTCTCCTTGATGCGATCACCCATGTGCGGATCGTGGACATTCCGGGCGACGGGTCGTCCGGGGACAGTGAGGGCGGGCCGATTTACGATTCGTGGGTGACCTTTGGCTCCGGTGGCCACGACCTCGAGGCGCTGGGTGTTGTTTCGCGCGATATGGATTTTGAAGCCTGGCAGGATCAGCGGGGGTTGGGCGGCGCGCAAAGAGGCTGGATGGCCGACCCCGACGGGGATGGCATCCCGAACATTTTTGAGTATGTCGCCGCCTTGCTGCCAACACAGCCGGATGCGCCCGCATCCCACCAGTGGATGGATCACCAAGACGGGCGGCTTGTCCTGAAAATTCTTCGGGATGAGCGCGTGGTGGATCTTGTTCTGGAAGTCGAGGCAAGCAGTGATATGCACACATGGGAAGTTGTTGCGCGGAGCATCGGTGGGGCGCCGTTCCAGAGTGTGGCCCCGCACGCCCCGCAAATCGCGGAGGTTGCGGCGCATCACATTGCCAGTGTGGGCGTGATTCGCGAGACGAGCATAAGCGATGTTGTCGCCGACGCTCCCCGGCGCTTCATGCGGCTCCGAGTGAAACAGAACCCGTGATTCCATCGTCCGATCAGAAGGGGGTGCCACGCGGATTCACCTTGATCGAGCTTCTGGCCGCGGTGGCAATCATCGGCCTGTTGGCGGCGCTTTTGGCCCCCTCCATTGCTTCCACGATGGAGAACGCGCGGATGTCCAAGAGCATGTCGAACTTGCGCCAGTTGGTTGTCGCCAACCATGCCTATGCCTCCGATCACGGACGGTATTGTCCGGCTGATGACCGCTGGAACAACAAACGCTGGCACGGTGCGCGATCCTCGCCAGCCGCGCCCTTTGATGCGGCACAAGGCTTCCTTGCCGATTACCTCGGACAATCCCGCAAGGTCGGGATTTGTCCGCTTTTCCGGGAGATGGTGACGGATTCGGGCTCCTTCGAGATGAGCACCGGTGGATATGGCTACAATGCCTCCTACATTGGAGGAACCCCGGCATGGGCATTCGATCCAAGCGGCGCGAGGGTCTCGGCCACCCCGGGGCAGATTCAGCGTGCCAACACAGTGATGTTTGCAACCAGCGGATACGCGACCGGTGATTCGATTCAGGAATACCCGTATTGCGAGCCGCCTTTCTGGGACTTTGGAGACGGACCGACTGCATGGCGTCCGTCCCCGACAGTCCATTTCCGCTTCCGTGGCAAAGCCCT
>CAZGNH010000005.1:0-3490 GCA_964527025.1 uncultured Chthoniobacterales bacterium
GCCCTGGAGGCGGGCCGCCTCTTCGGCCAGATCCCCGATCGCCTTTTCCACCGCGATGCGCTCCGCGCGCGCAGCGGAAACCCTCTCCTCCTGCGCCGCCAGCTCCCCCTGCCGCGACGTGAGCGCATCGATCATCGCCGCGATCTGCTGGTCGGTCTCTTCAATCCGGGTCTTCTGGACGAGGATTTTCTCCTCGGCGGCGGCGATGTCTGCCCGGTGCCGCGCAACCAGCTCCCCGTTCTCGGAGACCCGTTCGGCGTTTGTCCCGATCCGGCTCTCCGCGGCAAACACCTCGTTGCCGAGTCCCTGGAGGTTTTCCCGCAGGGCCGCAATTTCCGCCCCGGCCTCGTCCGCCCGCGCGCGGAACCCCGCAAGGTCGCTCTCCTGCGCGGCGATCTCCGCCTCATGCACCCCCCGCGCCTCCTCTGCGCCCGCGAGTTCCCCGCGGATGCCCTCGAGCTCGGCGCCGAGGGCGAGGTAGTTGCGGTGTGAGTCGTGCGTGTCGAAGGTCCGCAAATCCTTCATGAACGCCTGATAGCGCCGCGCCTTGGCCGCCTGGCGCTGCAGGGAACCGATCTGGCGCTTGACCTCCTTGATGATATCCTGCACCCGCAGGAGGTTGGCCTCCGTGTATTCAAGCTTGCGCAGGGCCTCCTTTTTTTGGGCCTTGTATTTGGTGATGCCGGCTGCTTCCTCGAAGATCGTGCGGCGGTCCTCCGGGCGGCTGCTCAGGATCAGGTCGATTTTCCCCTGCTCCATGATCGAGTAGGCGCTGCGCCCGACTCCCGTATCCATGAAAAGCTGCTGGATGTCCTTCAGGCGGCACGGTGCCTTGTTGAGGAAATACTCACTGCGTCCGTCCCGGTGCACACGGCGCGTGATGCGCACCTCGTTCCACTCGACCCCGAGTTCCTTCTCGCACTCGCAAAATGTCAGCGACACCTCCGCCATTCCCAGCGCCGCACGGCTGTCCGTCCCGCTGAAAATCACATCCGCCATCTCCCCTCCGCGCAGCGCCTTGGCGGATTGCTCGCCCAAGACCCACCGCAACGCATCCAAGACATTCGACTTGCCACACCCGTTCGGCCCCACCACCGCCGTCACCCCGCGGTGGAAATTCAATGTCGTCCGGTTCGCGAACGACTTGAAACCGATCATTTCAAGCGATTGGAGGTACATAGGGGCGTGATTGAGAAGTGAAAACCTTGATCAAAAGATTTTGGAGATGCAAGAAAAAACCACAATATCTGGTGGCGCGGAAACCATCCTGCCCACTAGCTGTTGATTTGCGGCCCTTGGCTGCAAGGGGCACAGGTGGGCCTTGTTCTGAAGACAGGGACGAGACCGGCCCGCCCGCCCGTGTGGCAGGAAGCGAACACGCAGGGCCGCGCATCCCTGCCCGCCACCAATTTTCGCGCAAACTTTTCTCGACACCGCCTCCGGCGCGGAGTTAATGAGGAGTTCCATCCCAAGAGCCCATCATGCCACGCTACAACTATGTCGCCCTCGATGCCCAAGGCCAGGAAGCCGCGGGTGTCATCGAAGCCCCCAACCAAAACGAGGCCGTCGGGCAGCTCCGCGCCTCCGGATATTTTCCGAAAACGATTTCCGAGGAGGGCAAGGGAGGCCGGGCACCGAAAGTCCCCAAGGCACCCGGTGCCAAACCCGCCTCGAAAGATCTCAATATCAGCATCCCGTTCCTCGAACGCAAAACGATCAAGGGCAAGACCCTGATGATTTTCACACGGCAGCTTGCCACGCTCATCGACGCGGGCCTGCCGCTTCTTCGGGGGCTGACGGTTCTTTCCAAGCAGGAGCCCGACCCGGTCCTGCGCAAGGTGACCATCCAGCTTGCCGAATCGGTGCAGGGGGGCGGCACGTTCTCCGAGAGCCTCGCGGGGCATCCGGCCATCTTCAACAAACTCTACGTGAACATGGTCAAGGCCGGCGAGCTGGGCGGTGTGCTCGAGTTGGTGCTCCTGCGTCTGGCCGAGTTCCAGGAAAAGGCGCAGAAGATCAAAAACAAGGTTGTGGCGGCGATGTTTTATCCGGTGATCGTGCTCGTGATTGCCATCGCGATCATGGCGTTTCTGCTGGTGTTCATCGTGCCGAAGTTCGAGGCGATTTTTGACGACATGCTCGGGGGGCGCCCGCTTCCGGGCCTCACGCAGTTCGTGATCAACACGAGCAATTTCATCAAAGACAACGTGCTGCTCATTGTCGGGGGCATTGTCGTGTTCGTGATCCTCTACGTGTTTGTGAGCAAGACGCCCAAGGGGGCGGCGGTCATCGACCAGATCAAGCTCAAGGCGCCGCTCTTCGGCGACCTGACGCGCAAGAGCGCCATTTCACGCTTCACGCGCACGCTCGGCACACTCGTCACCTCCGGCGTCCCGATCCTCCAAGCCCTCAACATCACCCGCGACACCGCCGGCAACGCGGTCATCGCCGGTGCCATCAACAAAGTCCACGACAGCGTCAAGGAGGGCGAATCCATCGTCCAACCGCTCGAGGCCAGCGGGGTCTTTCCACCAATGGTGATCAGCATGATTGACGTGGGCGAGGAAACCGGCCAGCTCCCCGAAATGCTCCTGAAGATCGCCGAGGTTTATGACGACGAGGTGGACAATGCGGTCTCCGGCCTTACCTCGCTGCTTGAACCGATCATGATCGTGTTCCTTGCCGTGGTGGTCGGCACGATCGTCATCGCCCTCTTCCTGCCCCTCATCAGCATCATCAGCGGCATGCAGCAGCAGTCGTGACGGAGAAAGGATGAAAGTGGAAAAAGGAAAGCGGAAAGCGGAAAGCGGAAGGACGCCGGGGGTGCCGGCGGGGTTCACGCTCATCGAGCTTTTGGTTGTGATGGCCATTATCGCAATCCTTGCGGGGCTCGTGCTCCAAACCGCCGGATACATTCAGAAGAAGGGAGCGACCTCGAGGGCCGAGGCCGAGGTTGCGGCCCTCTCCGCGGCTCTCGAAAGCTACAAGGCCGACATGGGGGATTACCCGGCAACCAATTCGGGTGACCCCACGCAAACCACCGTCAACCCGGGATCTGACGCGGCATCCAAATACGTTCTCACCAACCTGATGCCCCTTGATTCGGGCAAGGTGTATTTCGAGTTTCCCAAGGGCATGACCAACACGGGCGGAGCCATCGTCGATCCCTTCGGCAACCGCTACGGCTACCGCTACCCCGGCTCCATGAGCGGCTCGAATTTCTTCGACCTCTGGTCCACCTCGGGTACCACCAACACCAACGCCTGGATCAAAAATTGGTAGCTGGGACAAGCGGTCCGCTCGTCCGGGGCCGAAAAAAACTTGACATTCCCGGGACTCCCTGCTCAATTGGCCCTGTAAATTTGCGGGTGTAACTCAGTTGGTAGAGTGCAACCTTGCCAAGGTTGATGTCGAGGGTTCGAGTCCCTTCACCCGCTCCCCTTTTTTCCCGCTCCGGGACCAGTCACGCTTGTGGGGTTTGCAAAGAGGG
>CAZGNH010000006.1:0-9255 GCA_964527025.1 uncultured Chthoniobacterales bacterium
GCGCAGCAGGAGCGACTCCCTGCGATTCTCATAGACTGCAAGCGCCCTCTGATGGTCCGGATACAACAGGGCCTCCCATGTCGCCGCCACCGGCCAGAGCCCCGCGACAAAAAGCACCCACGCAAGGATGCGGGAAGGGAATGCCGCCATGGCCGCGGGCAGACACAAAGCAAACCCAAGGGCGAGAAAAGGCGTCCACCGCGCCTGCAAACACGCCAGAGCCCATAAAATGGCCAGCGCAACCGCCGCCGCCGCAAACACCCGGTCCCGGCGCGCCCGCCACAACAGCAGCACTGGAACCGGCGCAAGCAGCCATCCGCATTCCCCAAAGAGGGCCCATGGCCACTGGCGCGCCATCTCCCCGATCGGGGCCGCCCATGCCGGAAAAAATTGCGCCACCTCACCGGAAAACCCGTGGATGCGCAGGCCGTCAAACACCACCCCCACAAGAAAAACAACCCCCAACGCCAGCCACCACGAAATCCACACGCCACCCGGCAACCCCCCCCGCAGAAATACCGCCCGCAATGCGACAGCCATCCCCAGAAACACGAGGGGCTCGAAGAGCGATGTCCACAGCGCCAGTCCCGAAAACACGCCCCCGAGGGCCGCGGTGGCTTTCCCCCCTCCCGACCAAAGCGCCGCCTCGCAAACGACCGCCGCCGCGCAGAGGGCAAGGACAAGGGATTGGTGGTCCGGGCGTCCCAGTGCGAATGCGTGCGCAAGCGCTGGAGAAAACGCAAAGGCCAACAGCGTCATCCATCGCAGGGGACGCCCGACACGGATGCCCTGCCACGCAAGGAGCAGCAGCACCACCACACCCAGCACGGGCGACACAAGCGCCCCGGCAAGGGGAAGCGGATCCTCCGCAAACACCCCGAGCAAACCCGCCAGACCGACAATTGCCGCGTCCATCGGAGCCGTCGTGTTCGGCGCAATCCCGTCGGGGAAATTCTCAAAGGCATGACGCCCGATGCTGCGGAACCCGTCCTCGAAAAGCATCCGGGCGCGGGTCATCCGCGCATAGCAGTCGGGATCCACAAAATACACCGCATTCCCGAGGAAGACGGACCCCGCATCGCGCGCATGGGCCAGCACCGCCACAACGGCAAGGGCGGCCACACCGGCCCACTCAAGACCGCGGCCGCAGGCACCCACGAGGGATTTGATTTTCACAAAGGGCATCGGCGTCCATCATGCTCGGAAACACATCCTCCGAGAGCAATCCCTTTGTGAAACAGCAAACCGACTGGGACCACTACCATGCCGCCCCCTTTCCCGCGTCGCGCATCACGCGCCGGTTCCTGCTTGCATGGCTCGTGACCCGTATCCGCTGCGCGTTCCCGTCAGCATCCCGCCCGCTCACCTTCCTCGAACTCGGCGGCGGAAACAGCTCGTTTTTCGATGGCATCGCCGGTGCCTTTCCTGTCGGCATGTATTCGGTCGCCGATGCCAATGCCAACAGCCTGCGCCTCTTCGAGCGGCGTGCAGCAGCGCGGGGAGTCCCCGCGCGGACCCTGGAGATCGACCTTCTTCAGGAGGAAATCCCGCGCGCATGGCGCGGGGCCGACATTGTCCTTTCCACCGGCCTTGTCGAACACTTCGACCCGCAGGGCACCGCCCGGGTTCTCGAAGCCCACTTCCTGTGCTCGGCCTCACCCGGAAGCCTCGTGCTTGTCACCGCTCCCACACCCACCCTGCTCTACCGCCTCGTGCGCCGTTGCGCGGAACGGCTCGGCTGCTGGGCCTTTCCCGACGAGCGCCCCCTGCCGCCCCGCGAAGTCTTTGACGCCACCCCGCCCACCCACACGCTTGTCGCCTCCGGTATCCTCTGGCCCACCATCCTCACCCAGCACGCCTTCGCATGGCAGCGGGATGAGCAGACTATGGCTCCGCGGGCAGCGGCGGGCGGGGGGTGCCGCTTTCGAGGAAGCGGATGCGGGAGTCGGCGCGCGGGAGGCGGATGGTGAGGGTGAGTCCCTTGCCGAGCGAGCTCTCGATGGCGAGTTCGCCGCCGTGGGCGCGGACAATGCGGCGGACGATGAGCAGGCCCAGCCCCGTGCCACTCTCCTTGGTGGTGAAATAGGGCTCGAAGATGCGCGGGATGTTGTCGGGGGAAATGCCGCCGCCGGTGTCGGCAAAGGAGACGCACAGGTGGGTGTCGTCCTGCCATGAGCGGACCCGCAGGATGCCGCCGCTTTTCATGGCCTGAAGGGCGTTGCGGATCACATTGTAAAAGGCCTGCTTGATTTGCTCGCGGTCGAGTTTGACCGATGGCAGGCCCTCGTCGAGGGAGGTTTCGACGAGGATGTCGCGGTCGCGGATTTCCGTTTCGAGGAAGGCGAGGGATTCGAGGGCGATGGTGTTGAGGCAGGCGGGTTGGGGGACGATGGGTTGCGGGCGGATGGCGCGGAGGAACTGGGTGATGATGTGGTCGAGGCGGGCGACTTCGCGGCGTGTGACGGCGACCGATTCCTCGAAGTCGGCGCGGGTTTTGGCGGGGAGTTGTTTGATGCGCCGCTGCATGAGCTGGAGGTGGATATCGAGGGAGTTGAGGGGGTTTCCGATTTCGTGGGCGACGCCGGCTGCAAGGAGGGTGAGCGCCGAGAGGCGTTCGCTCTCGATGGTCTCCTCGGTGGCCCTGCGGGTTTGCGTGATGTCGCGCAGGATCATCGCCGCGCCGACCCGCCCGCTCCCGTGCTCGTCGTCCATCAACGGCACAATGTAAAAATTCAACAGACGGTTCTCGGGATAGAAAACCTCGAGATCACGGCTGACCACCTCCCCGGATCCGGAGAGCTGCTCCCAATCCAGCCCGCGCACCACCTCGCCAAGTTCCCTGCCGAGACTGGCCGCCGGATCCATTCCGAAAAACGATCCCGCCGCGCGGTTGAGGTAAAGGATGCGGCCCGTGAGATCGGTGACGATCACCCCCTCGAGGATCGCATTGAAAATGGTTTCGAGAAATCCCTTCTCTCTCCCCAGCTCCGCGAGGTAGGTCCGGACATCACCGGGCTGCATGAGCCCGATGCGCTCGATGAGCTTCTCGAGAAACCCGCGGGTCATGAAAGCAGGGATGCAAGCTCGGCAACCCGCCTCTCGAAGAGATCGAGGGCCGCCTCGACCGGCGCGGGGGTCAGCATGTCAACGCCGGCCGCGGCAAGGGTTTCGAGCGGAAAGCGGCTTCCGCCGCTCTCCAGAAAGCCCATGTAGCGAGCGGTGTCGCCGCCGCCGAGGACCCCGCCCGCCAGCGCCGCGGCCGCGGACAGGCCCGTGGCATATTTGTAAACGTAGAAGGCGCTGTAAAAGTGCGGGATGCGCAGGCACTCGAGATCGAGATCGGCGTCAATGGCAAAGCCGGACCCGAAGTAGGCATCCAGAAGGCCGCGGTAAATTTTGCGGAAGGAATCGAGGGTCAGGCCCGCGCCCTCCTCTTCCGTCACGTGGATGGCTTTTTCGAATTCCGCGAACATGGTTTGTCGGAAGATGGTGCCGCGGATGTCGTCGATCTGGCGGTTGATGATGAAGGCGCGCATGGCGGGATCGTCCGTGTTGGCGAGGAGGTGTTCGGTGAGGAGCATTTCGTTGAAGGTCGAGGCGACCTCGGCGAGGAAAATCGGGTAGTGGTAATTTTGGAAGTTTTGCGCGCGGCGGGAATACCATGAATGCATCGAGTGGCCGGCTTCGTGGGCGAGGGTGTAGATGTCGCTGAAGACGTCCGTTTTGTAATTCATGAGGATGTAGGGGGGGCCGTGGAAGGCGCCGTATGAGAAGGCGCCGCTGCGTTTGCCCTTGTTTTCGTAGCGGTCGCACCAGCGGGCGGCGGTCAGGCCCTCTTCGAGCGTGCGGGTGTATTCGTCCCCGAGCGGCGCAAGGGCCGCGATGACCTTGCGCACCGCGTCGTCCCATGGCACATCGGTTTTCATCTCCGGAACCATCGGGACGTACGTGTCGTAGTGGTGGATTTCATCGAGCCCCAGCACGCGTCTCCGGAGTTCGTAGTACCCGTGCAGGGCCGGAAGCCTTGAACGCACGCTGGCAATGAGGTTGTCGTAAACCGCCGGCGGCACATCGTCGGAAAACAGAGAGGCTTCGAGGGCCGAGGCGTGGTTTCTCGCGCGGGCGTAAAAGACATCGCCGCGCACGGAATTGGCCAGCGATGCGGCGAGCGTGAACCGGTGCTCCCCGATCTCCCTGTAAAACACCCCGAACGCCTCGCGGCGGACCCGCGCGTCCCGGCGCATCAGAAACGAGCTGAGCGAGCTCTGGGTGACCGGCTTCTCGATCCCGTCCTCGTCCCGCACGGTTCCGAACTGCATGTCCACGTTGGTGAGCTGCGAAAAGGTCTCGTGGTGTCCGCGCACGGCCGACGCCCCCAGGGCCATGAGGCGTTCCTCGCCGGGCGTGAGCGTATGCGGTTTCATGCGGCGCAGCTTTTTGAGCGAAATCCTCCAGTCGGCAAGGGCCGGGGAATTTTCAAGGGCCGCAAAAGCCGCATCATCGAGGGCCTGAAGCTCGGGCGCGACAAAAGAGAAGGCCCCGCCAAGGCGCACCATGAGGCTTTCGAGGCGCGCCTCGCGTTCGAGAGCTCCGCCGTTGGCGCTGTCTTCGCTCACGCGCAGCGCCGCATATTGCATGAGCCGCTCGCTGCGCATCCCGACCGACTTCTCGAGGGAAAGCGCCCGCAGCACAACTTCGGCGCCCTCCGCAAGACGTCCACGGAAGGCCTCAATCCCCACGAACTCCTCCTTGAGAGCCGCGAAGTCGCCCTCCCAATCTTCCGGCGTCGCATAGAGCGGCGTCAAATCCCATGTGTCCCCGACTGCGACATCCGCCCGCGCGGGAACCGTTTCGTTTTGTTCGTTCATCGCGCGAATCTACACGACCGCGCCCGCATGCTCAAAGCCGAATTCCCGCCGGGAAACCACCCGGCCCGGAAAGAGTGCAGCCCGCCGCAACGAATGCTGCAGCGGGCTGCTGTTCCCCCCAGAACGTGTGTAGAATCGCCCGGTTCGCAAAAAGCGCAAGATTTTTTTTAATTTTTTTTCAGGCGGTCACCTTGCGGTGGACCCAGATGCTCTGCAGGAGTCCGAGAGCCACCAGGGTCATCATCAAAAACGTGCCGCCATAACTGACCAGCGGCAGCGGCAGTCCCGTGATCGGCGTGATGGAAACGGTCATCCCGATATTCATGAAGGCATGGGTGAACAAAAGCATGACGATGCCCACGGCGAGGGTCCGCCCAAGGTCGTCGTGCGCCCGCATGGCCACAAAAAACCCGAGCAACAGCATCACCACGAACGCCCCCACAAGGGCCGCCGCCCCCACGAACCCGTGCTGCTCGCCCATCACCGCGAAGATGAAGTCGTTGTGGACGACCGTCGATGGGAGGAAGCCGAGTTCGTTGAGCGTGTTGGGTGCCTTGAATCCCTTTCCCGAGAAGCCTCCGGATCCGATGGCGGTCATGGACTGGTTGATGTTCCACCCGTCGCCCAGCGGGTCGTGGTCGGGGTTCAGGAAGGTCGTGATGCGCCGGTATTGGTAATCCCGCAGTCCGAAATGCATCACCAGCGGCAGGAGCGCGGTACCGACGAGAAGGAGGGCCAGCAGCCACCGCTTGGGCACCCCGCCCGCAAACATCATCGCAAGGACAATCGGCACCCAGACGATGCAGGATCCCAGATCCGGTTCGAGCAAAATCAGCATCCACGGCGCCCCCACAATCGCCCCGCAGGCCAAAAGACGCAGAACCGCCGGCGATTTTTTTGAAGCCTCGAGGTAAACGGCCACCGTCAGGATCCCCGCGATGAGCGCCAACTGCGAGGGTTGGAAACTGATCACACCCAGATCCAGCCACCGCTTCGCCCCGTCACGCCGGTCCCCGAAAAGCATCACCGCCACGAGCCCCGCCATGCCCAGCACGTACAGGGGCACCGCCCCAAAACGCACCCACCGGTAATCAATGATCGAGAGCAGGAAAAACACCGGGATTCCAATTGCCGCCCAGACGATCTGGTTGGTCCAGAACGTCTGTTGCCGCATCCACGTGGCGCTGTAGATCGCGTAGATCCCGTAAGCAAGCAGTGCCAGCATCAGCAGGAACAAGATCCAGTTGATGCCGAGCAATTTTCTCAACCATGTCTGCATGGGAAGGGCGCCGGGGCGGGCTCAGGGTTGGGGGTTGGCCCGGATGAAGTTGCGCAGCCAGACGGCGGCGGGTTCCAAGATGCGTTTGCCGGATTTCGGGTCGGGGTACGAGAGGCCGAAACTGGCGGCGTAGCCTTCGGTCCACTCGTAGTTGTCCACGAGCGTCCACGCGAAGTAGCCCTGGATGGCGGCGCCGTCGGCCATGGCGCGCCGCATTTGTGCCAGGTGGCTGCGGAGGTAGGCGATGCGCTTGCGTTCGCTCTGCGTGCCGATGCCGTTTTCGGAGACCACAATGGGTTTTTTGTAGCGCTTCCATGTGTCCATGAGGGTCGCATGGAACCCTTCCGGCACGATCTGCCACCCCATCTGCGTGTAGTTCGAGCCGATCTCCCCCATGCCGTGCCTGAGAAAATCCGGGATGGTGGCGTCCTGCGAGTAATAGTAATTGACGCCGATCAGATCCATCGTATGGACGACACGGTCCAGGTGGTCGTAGTTCTGGCGTTGCATGGTGTTGAAGACGGCGGCGGTTGGGTCGAGCCACGGGTTGCGCCGCCAGTGCGGGAGCGAGTAGATGCCCATCACGAGGGCGTCGGGGCGGCGGGCTTTGATGATTTCCGAGGCCTCGATGAACATGCGGACCGAGACATCCATGGCCCGCTTGTAGGAGAACGGGCGCAGGAGAAGTCCCGGAGGCCAGTGGGCTCCGACGTAGCCGAGCTGGAGGGCGCCATTGGGTTCGTTTTGTGGCACAAAGACGCGCACGTGGGGCGCAAGGGCCGCGACCATGCGGGTCACGTAGGCGCGCCAGTGGGTCTCGACGTCGGGGTGCAGGAAGTTGGCGCGTGTTTTGTTTTCGCGGTCGTAGAGCCAGTCGGGGAACGTGAAGTGCCAGAGGGTGACGACGGGTTCGATGCCGGCGGCGCGGACCCTGCGGGCCATGGCGGCGTAGCGGCGGATGGCCGCCTCGTTGTAGACGCCGGGACGCGGCTCGACGCGCGCCCATTCGATCCCGAACCGGAAATGATTCAAACCGACGGCCTTCACCGCTTCGATGTCGCGGTCAAAGCGCGTCCACGACATGGGGCCGTCGTTGCGCGGGGGCGTGAGCCCTTCGTCGGCGAAGACATCCCAGTCGGTGCGGAAATGCCACCGGGATCCCGGCGCCTCGGCCACATCCTCGTTTTGGAAGGGGCTGGTCGAGGTGCCCCACCAGAAGGGTTTGGTCGTGGCCGGCGGGGCGGCGGCGCTTTTCTCCCCGATCCTTGGTGCCTTGGGCGGCAGGATGCAGCCGGCAAGCGCGGCAAGTGTGGCGGCGGAAAGCAGAAAAAAGCGTCTTGGCATGGAAAGATTGTGCGAAAGACGAACTTCCCTGTTAGGGTGCCCGCATGCAACTCCCAATTCGCACGGCACTCGTGGTTTTCGCGGTTTGCGTTGCCGCGCTTCCCCCTGCCGCCCAATCCCGAACATCCGAGGGCCCCGATACCCTCGTCATGAACGACGGACGCCGCATCCACGGCATGCTGGTCCACGAAACCCGCGATGCGGTCACCCTCCAAACATCCCACGGCGAATCCACCTACCCGCGCACGGACATCACCCGCATCCTCGACGAGGCCAACGAGGGCTATTACTTCGTTGACGCCCACCGCAGGGGAACACTGCCCCCGTGGGATGTGCTTGTGAACGACCTGCGGCACAACGACCAAGTCCGCTCCCTCGAACAAATCCCGGCCACGGTCATCGAAGACGGCGTCTTCCGCCGTGTCCCATACCTCTCGTTCCGCATCAATGGCGACCTCGAACTCAATATCTACGGCGATCCCCTCGACCCGGCAGGCATCGAAATTGGCATTTACGGACACCGTCAGAATGACCGCACCCTCCGGAGAACCTGCCGCGAATTCCTTGCCGGCTACCTGACGTCCGGAAAGGAAATCCAAGCCCTGTATGCCTTGAGCGTGAAGGGCGAACAATCCAGGAAGGTCGGGGACATGGTGATCGAGGTGACGCCGCCCGACGCGCCGGATGCCTACGGGGCGTTGTGGCTCTCGGTTTTCAACCCGCGGCGGATCGAAGAAAAGCGCCTCTCGGAGGCGGAATACAGGCGTTTGACCCTGCCCGTGGACGAGGTGCTCGACGCGCGGGGTATGGTGCTCCAAAAGGCGTGGACGCCCCGGCAGGTGAACACCGCGCGCGCCGCGGGCCGCGGATCAACTGCCGGAGAGCGGGTTTTCGCCAGGGGCTTCTACCGCGACAACGCAGGGGTCTTCCGTTTGGTCCCGGGTCCGTGATGGGGTCGGCAAATAACCTTTGGCATCGGGCCGGGAGATCCGTCCCCGAAGTGGCAACGCACCGCATCGCGCACCATTTCCCGCAACTCCTTGATGGATTCTCCCTGGGTGGCGATGGCATGACCGGGTGCAATGGCGACATACCCGCCACCCATCTCGTCCTCGCTCACTTCAAAGATTATTTCGCTCATGCCGGCACTCTTGAGGAGTCCGGCGGTGGTGAAATACGAATTGTAGACCGCAAGGAGCGCAAAAAAACACGACGCGGCAATCGCTTGCCTCACGGCCTTGTCAAGGGCGTGTGCTTGAGTTTGCCGGGCGCGGGTGATCATCGGAAAACCAAGCTTGTATCAGAGCGCTGTCCAAGCGAAAAGTTTTTCATCGTTCGGAAAGTCGCATGCCTACCGATAGTCGTGGCCGAATGTCCTTCCAGCACACGCGCCCGAGGGGTCAGAAGCCGGTGAACCGGGAAAAGCACTCCGAGGCGGGCATGGTGCTGGCATGTTGAGTGGGATGTAGGCGAAGTTTGGCACTGCAAAATGTGACGGAAGATCGTTGCAGCACCACGTCCTCATCGTGTGAAAGCGCGGGACACGGCATGCAACGAGAGCCCGTGACCAAAATGAGTCGTTGATAGCCGAGCAGCTTTCCCGAACTTCAATTCTGAAAATAGGTTGGCACGTCCAATGCTATTGGTTGGCGCGTGGGTTCATTCCCATCCGAACCTGTGGAGGGGAACCATGCGCCAGCCGGATAACGAATTTCCGCCTATCAGTCAATAGTTGGCCTTTTGGTTGGCCGTTTGGTCCCGGTG
>CAZGNH010000007.1:0-4146 GCA_964527025.1 uncultured Chthoniobacterales bacterium
TCGTCCTCGACCACGGGCGTATCGTCGAACGCGGACGCCACGCGGACCTCGTTGCCGCCGGGGGCCTCTACGCCAAACTTGCACGCCTCATGGAGGAAGAACCTCCTCAAACCCAACCGCACCCATGAGCAAAAAAATCCCCGTTTCCGCCGCCCAGGCGCCCCTCCAAAACCCGTTTGCATCGCTGAACCCGGAAGCCTTTCCCGAGTCGTCCGCGCCGGGTCCCGGCGCCTCTCCGCCAAAGCCTCCGCCATTGGAATCAAAACCCAAACGGCACCGCATTGTGCTGCGCCGCGAGAAGGCCCGCAGGGGAGGAAAAACAGTGGTTGTGGCAAGCGGGTTCCCTACCCACCTGTCGGTGCCGGAACTCGAAGCCCTTTGCAAAAAAGCCCGCAGGGCACTGGGCTGCGGCGGCACGCTCGGGGGTCGCGAGATCGAGCTCCAGGGTGACAACCCGGACCGCGTCCGCGCCTTCTTCGAGGGCGGGGGATTCGCCGTCGCCGGACCGGGATGAGCGCGTTTGGCTTGGCAGGGGCGCCGGTTGCTGCCATGGTTCCGGGCCATGACTCCCTATCTTGAAGCGGCGGTCGAGGCCGCGCAGGCGGCGGGCGGATTCCTCCGCGCGCACTTCGGAAGGCCTCTGGCGGTTGACGCCAACGAGGCGCACGACATCAAACTTGAACTCGACCGGCGCTCGCAGGCCCTCATCGAGGGCATGTTGCTTGCCCGCTTCCCGTCGCACGCAATCCTCGGCGAGGAAGGCACCGCCGGTGACCCCGCATCGGATTTCGAGTGGATCGTTGACCCCATTGACGGCACGGTGAATTTTTTCTACGCGATTCCCCATTTTTGCGTCTCGATTGCTTTGCGCCGCGGCGAGACGATTCTCGTCGGCGCGATCTTTGATCCCATGCGCAACGAGCTGTGGACGGTTGACGAAGAGGGTCCCGCACGGCTCAACGGCACCCCCATCCAGACCAGCGCCCGCACGTGCCTCTCGGACGCCATCGCCGCCGTCGGCGTCTCGAAAACAGTGGACTCGATCGAATACGGCCTGCCCCTCTTCAGCCGCCTTGTCCGCGAAGCCAAGAAATGCCGGATGCTGGGCAGTGCCGCCCTCGACATGGCCTACGTGGCCTGCGGACGGCTCGATGCCTACATCGAGGGGCAAATCAGCCTCTGGGATATCGCCGCCGGCCTCCCGATGGTCTCCCGCGCCGGAGGCAAAGTCTCCCTCACCCCGCTCCCCGAAGACAAAAACAAATTCTCCATCATGGCCTGCGGCGGCGGCATCGATTTCGGCGTCGCATGATCACCCGCACCGGCATCGGCTACGACGTCCACCGGTTTGCCCACGGCCGCCGCCTCGTCCTCGGAGGCGTCGAAATTCCCCACGAATGCGGCCTCGAAGGGCACTCGGACGCCGATGTGCTCTGCCATGCCATCGCCGACGCCCTCCTGGGCGCCGCCGGCCTGCCCGACATCGGCCACCACTTCCGCACCGACGATCCGTCGATCTGTGGCATCAGCAGCCTCAAAATCCTCGCCCACGTCGCCAAACTCCTCGACGACACCCACACCACCATCCACAACGTCGATGCAACCCTCATCGCCGAAGCCCCCCGCATCGCCCCGCGTCTCGGCGCCATGAAAACCGCCGTCTCCGGCGCCCTCGGGCTCAAACCCCAACAAGTCGGCATCAAAGCCACCACCAACGAAGGCATGGGATTCCTCGGACGCGGCGAAGGCATCGCCGCCCTCGCCGCCGCCTGCGTCTCCACGCCCCCCTCCGCCTGATTTCAAGGCTCCGGCAAGATGCGGGTTGCGTGGGTCCAGAGGGTTTGCCCGAAGGTGTGGCGGGCTGCGGCGGCGATTTCGGCGGCCGGGCACCCTTCGTCGAGGATTGCGAAGAGGGTTGAGCCGGAGCCCGACATTCCGGCGGCCATAACCCCCCCGCGTTCCTCAAGCCATGCCTTCATGGATGGCAGGAGGACGTATTTGCGGAAGACGGGTGCCTCGAGGTCATTGAAGATGGAGACCCAGCCGAGGTTGCGGGGTTGGGCTGCAGGGGGCTCGTCGAGGGCATCCCATGCGCGGTAGGCACCGGGGGTGGAAACGCCAAACGGGGGTTTGATCAACAAAACCCGCGGGTGCAGCCCGAGGGGCACCGGCTCGATCACCTCTCCGCGCCCGCGGCACACGGCCGGTGTCGAGCGGACGGACCACGCGGTGTCGGATCCGATGCTCCGCGCAATCTCCTCGAGCGCCGCGGTGCCCAGCCCCGTCGCGCACAGCGCATCGAGCAGGCGCAAAACCGCCGCGGCATCCCCCGACCCGCCCCCCATCCCGGCCCCGGCGGGAATCCGCTTCACGAGGTGGATGCGGGCACCGCCGCGCGCGCCGGTCGCCTTGAAAAATGCGCGCGCCGCGACATGCGCAAGGTTGGTTTGGTCGCAGGCCAGCCACGGCACGTCGCAGGTGACGGTCACCCCGCCCCCCGGGTCGCTCTCCACCCCGATCCCGTCGCACAACCCGACCGGAACCATCAGGGTCTCGATTTCATGGAATCCGTCGGGCCGCCTCCCGAGCACGCGCAGGTTCAGGTTGATTTTTGCGTGGGCGGCGGCTTGCACTCGGTCTATCCTCGCCGGATGCCCGACAACGCCAACCAAAAAATCATCGTGGCGATCGATGTGCCCGGCGCGCCCGCGGCGGCGCGATTGATGGATGCGCTCGGGGGGGAGCTTGTGTGGGTGAAGATCGGCCTGCGGCTTTTTACGGCGGCGGGGCCTGCGGTCGTCCGTGAGGCGCTCGAACGGGGCCTGAAGGTTTTCCTTGACCTGAAAATCCACGACATTCCCAACACGGCGGCCGAAGCGGTTGCTTCGGCGCGCGCCCTCGGCGTCTCGATGACCACCATCCACCTTGCCGGGGGGCCCGCCATGGTGCCCGCCGCCGCTTCGCAGGCCGGCGACATGCTCCTGCTCGGAGTCACCGTCCTCACAAGCATGGACACCGAAGAGCTCGCCGCAACCGGCGTCTCCCGCACACCGCCGGAACAGGTCCTTTGGCTTGCACGAATGGGGACCGGTGCCGGTGCGGGCGGTCTCGTCGCCAGCCCGCGCGAAATACCGGCCCTGCGCGAAGCCTGCGGACCGGACATCACCATCGTCACCCCGGGGGTCCGCCCCGCGGGATCCCCGGCCGCCGACCAGCGGCGCACAGCCACCCCGGCACAAGCCATCCGCGACGGCGCAAACTTTTTGGTGGTTGGCCGCCCCGTGATCGCCAGCCCGGATCCACGGGAGGCATTCCGCGCCATCGCACGGGAAATTTCTTCCGCCCACACCTGAGAATTCAAGAAAAGCGTTGCCTGCCGGGCCAATTCGCTGCTTGATTGATCTCCACACCATGCGTCGGATCGTATTCTTCACACTCGTCGCGGCATCCTGCGCCTTCGCACAGGATGCCACACCGGATGCAACTCCCGCGGCATCTCCCTCCCCGGCAGAGCAACAACCCGCCGCCGAAGAAACACCCGCTGCCGCCGAAGAAACTCCTGCCACCGCCGCCGACGAACCGGCCGCCGACGATTTGCCCTCGCCCCCGGAAGACGCGGCTCCACTCTCCGCCGAGGATATCATCCCCATGGCGCCCATGCCCAACCTCGCCCTGCCCGACGAAGCCCTCATCGATCCGGAAGCCATGTTTGCGGACGACCTCCCGCCGCTTCCTCCTGCCGCAATCGCCATCGAGAGCGCCGCCGAAAGGCAGCGCGACGCGCTCATCCGCTACCGCGAAGTACGCCTCCAAGCCGAAAAAGATCCCGAGGTGGCCGCCATGCATGAACGCGCCGGCAAGGAACGCACCCTTGAAGGCAGACGCGCCGCCCTGCGCGAATATTACCGCCTCCTCTTTGCCAAGGTCGCCTCAATCGACAGCTCCCTCAAGGCCAAAGCCGAAATGATGGAAACCGCCTACATCCGCCGTCTCGCCCAGGTCCGCCTCGAACCAACCATCCCGCTCGAACCCCCGCCAACCCCCGGGCCCATCCCGTAATCTTCGCGACGACCCGGCCATGCCTTCCCGCTCCTCGGAGATGAAAATCATCACGGGCACCGCCCACCCGGCGCTCGTCAATGCCAT
>CAZGNH010000008.1:0-1818 GCA_964527025.1 uncultured Chthoniobacterales bacterium
GGATCGTTGCCCAACTCCGCGGCCAGAGCCGCAAACTCTGGAGCCACTTCCGCCGCACCCGCGCCCAAGGCCATCGGGGCAAAACCCTCCGTGCCCGAGGATTCCCCCCCGCCCTGCGGCTCCAATGGCGGCAGCACTGGCAACTCCCCCGAGGAATAGTGGGCCGTGCGCGGCGTGATCGCCCGCCACCCCGGCTCACCGGTGGTCGCCAGCGCAACGCCCGCTATCCAGCAAAACGCAAGCAGGCCGACCGGCCCTCTCACGGCGTGCCTCCCGCGCTCGTCAGATTTCCTGCCGCGTCATAGACAAACGTCGCCGCACCCGCGCCCTCCAGCCAGCCGGATGCCCCAAACACAAAGTCCCCCCGGCCCCAACCATCCATCAACCCATCCCCATCGGTGTCCGCCACGTGCGGATCATATTGCCCGGCGTGTTCCGCGAGGTTGGCAAGCCCGTCGTCATCGGGATCCAGAAATGCGTCGTCGGCCCGCGCATCCAGCCCGTTGGCCACTTCCCACCCATCGGCCATGCCATCTCCATCCGAGTCCGCCTTAAGAGGATTAAGCCCGTTTTGCACCTCCCACAGGTTCGTCAGCCCGTCGCCATCGAAGTCGTCGCCCTCCGGGTCGCTCGTCGGCCCCGTCCAAAATTTCAGACGCCAGAAAAATTTGTCCGCTGTCGTTGTGATTCCCCATTCCTTGATGGAATCGTCCCCCGGTTCCACGACGGGAACCCATGACCATGTTTGCAGATCCTCCGAGTGCTGGAGGAAATACGTGTTGCCGGTCCGCCCCCACCACGTGAACCGCCAGATGGAATTTTCCGAATCGTATTCGAGTTGTGTTCCCTCGTTGAGGTCATCGGGAGTTTGCGCCAACACCCCGAAGACCAACGCTTGCAAGAAGGCGAAAAGTGCAAGGCGCGCTTTCATTCGCGGGCCTTCTCTATGACTGGAACGGTTTTGGGGACATGAACGCTTCGAATAGGGAAGAAATTGACAATGGTATCTTTGGGAAGAGGCGGGTGCGCCTTTGCCCATTCTTCATGGGCGATGCGGGCCATTTCGCATTCCTCGCAGGCTGCCCGGAGTTGCTTGCGGTTTTCGTCGAAGAAGGCGTGCAGGTCCTCAAGTGCCTGAATCGCCTTTTCTCCCGCTTCTCCCTTCGGCGCGGAGACCACCGTGAACCGGGACATGCCTGCGGCTTCCCCGGGGAATTCGCCGAATTGCGCGGCCCATTCGGAATCGCTTCTCTTTGCCCCGGCAAACTCTTCAGGCGAGCAGCCGTCGGCAAAGAAAAACACGCTGTAATACACGCCATTCCATTCGAAGTCCCAGAGGCACTGCAGGAAATTGAAATCAATGGAGCTCAGGGCGACGGTCTCCCCATCCGGCGTCCAGATGCGGAATTCCGTCCCGGCTCCCTCGATCACCGTTGCGGATCCGCCAAGGTGTTCGTAACGCAGGCTCTCCCATCTGCGGATTTCCGCAAGCTCCTCGGGGCTTTGGACGTGTTGCCTTGGAACCTCCAATGCCAGCTCCACGAGGACCGGCCGGGGTTTCAGAACAGGGGCCTCGATGCGGTTATAGGTGATCGTTCGGTTGCCCAGCCCGACCACTTGCGAGTCGAGAATGCGAACCGATGCCTTGGAGTTCTCCGCTGCCACCTTGCTGCACACAGCAACCACCGTAAAGAAGGCGATGGTTGGAAAGAAGGAGATCCATCCGAACCTGTGGAGGGGAACCATGCGCCAGCCGGATAACGAATTTCCGCCTATCAGTCAATAGTTGGCCTTTTGGTTGGCCGTTTGGTCCCGGTG
>CAZGNH010000009.1:0-3575 GCA_964527025.1 uncultured Chthoniobacterales bacterium
CCCATCCCACCGCCTCCATGTCCACAGGCGGCCGCCCCG
This sequence comes from uncultured Chthoniobacterales bacterium, assembly GCA_964527025.1. Taxonomy (GTDB): domain Bacteria; phylum Verrucomicrobiota; class Verrucomicrobiia; order Chthoniobacterales; family Terrimicrobiaceae; genus CAZGNH01. Next base: position 40 of record CAZGNH010000009.1, read on the forward strand.
CCCCTCCCGCGCATCTCCCCCTTGCTGAAAACCGCCTTCACCGGCCTCCACCCGAAATCGCTCCGGCCCAAGAACCTATCCTCCCAGCAAGCTGACATCTGGGAAAAGCTCGTCAACATCCGCCCCGATGCCCGCCTCCTTCAACTCCTCCGCGCCGGAAGTCTTGGCGAAGCATGCACCGTCGCCGCGCGCCGCGCCCACAACGCCGCCCTCACCCCCGCCGACTGCGACTGGCCAAGCGAATCCTTACCCGCCAACCTCGACCCAACCCGCCTCGCCGCCGCCCTCCTCCTGCCGATCAATCCTCAAAACCTCATCCACTTGTGGGCGCTCGTTGCCCGCAGAAAAGAACCCGAAGAAATGACCGCCTGACCACTCGAACCACAACCAACAATCCACTCAACCACCACAAGAACAACATGAACATCGACTACACCATCCTGAATAAATTCCCGCGCCTTCTCATCGAGGCCGAACTCAAGCCCATCCAAGGCGACCGCTTCCAACCAACCGGATTTGCCGACCTCGGTGCGGCCCGCTACAAGGCACCCGACGGCACTGAAATGCTCCTCGTCGAATCCGCCCAATCGATCGCCAACCGTCTCGAAATGGCCATCTGGGACGAGGCCAACGACGATCTCATCACCGAACTGAAGGGCCTGCCCTACATTCGCGTCAACAACCCCGACGGCTCCATGCTCACCAACTCCGTCCTCGAGGCGCACCGGATTAATTCCCCCTACATCTTGGAAGGCAGGGATCGCTCCGTGTTCGACCGTCTCAAGGCAGATGCCGCGGGGATGGAGATCGGCCCGGTCCGCATTTGCGACCTCGCCAGGCTTGTTCTGAAATACGATGCAAATGCCCTGCTGCACGGCGTGTTTCTTGCCAAAAGCGACCTCGCGGGCGGACGACTCCGGCTCATGCGCGCGCTCTCCGGGTTCATCGAGGCACGTGACGCGCGCGTTGCCGAAAGTGGCGGGGTGAAAAACGACCGCGTGGACCCGGGTGGGGACACCAAACAAGGCTTCGGAAACGTCCCGTTCCACCGCACCGAATTCACCGCCGCGCGCATCACCGCATTCTTCAACCTCGACCTCGCCCTGCTGCGCGGCTATGGCCTGCCGGAGATCGCGAATAAACTCCTTATCACCCTGGCCCTCTTCAAAATCCGCCGCTTTCTCAGCCACGGTCTGCGCCTGCGGACTGCTTGCGACCTCGATCTGGCCGGTGAAATCGGGGCCACCCGCCCGCAGGAATTCGTCATTCCGGATGAAGCCTCTCTGCTTGCCGAGGCTCAAACCCAGCTCGCCGCCTGCGGCGACATCGTCGGCCTTTTCGCCGATGGGCGCATTACCACAGTGGCTTGGCAGTCGGCCGGAAAGAAAAAGGCGACCAAAGGGGATGATGACGATCCTTCCACGGCCAACGACGACGAGTGATGACCGCCATCGAATTGACCTTTCCCGCCGGGCGTTTCCACGCCACGCCGTGGGGACGGCATGTCAACGAGGGGGCCGTCGAATGGCCGCCTTCGCCTTACCGCCTCCTCCGCGCCCTCGTCGCCACCTGGAAACGCAAGGCGGGGCATATAGAGACGACCACCATTCGCTGTCTGCTGGAAGCTCTGTGCGAGCCACCCGAGTTCGCGCTGCCGCCCGCCACCTTCGGCCATACCCGGCATTACATGCCTTGGTTCAAGAAGGGTCCGGGGGACAAAACACTCATTTTCGACTCCTTTGTCGCCGTCGCCAAAGACGAACCGGTGCGGATCCTCTGGGGCGACCTTGACCTGCCCGGGGACCAAGCCGCCGCGCTTGCCGAACTCCTACCGCTGGTCGGGACGCTCGGGCGTTCGGAAAGCTGGTGTGAGGCCCACCTCATGGACCCCGCCGCCGCGACCGCCACGCGGCCTGCCATCAACTGCCGTCCGATCAACGGCCAGCCGCCTGAGGGCGTTGTGGTCCGTGTGCTCGGTGTCGATCCCGCCACCGCGTTCACCCACGACCACAACCCCGGGCACGAAACCACCAGCGGGCGCGGGAAAGCCAAGACCACCACCCCGCTTTACGATCCCGACTGGCACCTCTGCATGGAAACCCTATGGCTGCACGAGCGCCGCATGTCCATGCCCCCTGGCACCCGTTGGCTCGATTATGACCGCCGCAAGGACGCGCTTGCCACGCCCAAACCGCGCACCCGCCACGCCCCTGAGCGCCCCGCCATGCAAGTCGCCCGCTTTGCCCTCGATTCCACCGTGCTGCCGCTGGTCACTGACACCTTGCGCGTCGCCGAAGCGGCGAGGTTTAACCTGCTTGGAATCCACGGACGTATGACGGAAAAGGACGGCACCCGCGGAAAGTCACGATCATTTGCGGGGAAAGACGAGGCCGGCAACCGCCTCGACGGCCACCGCCATTGCTATTTTCTGCCTACTGACGAGGACAGCGATGGTCGCCTCGACCACCTAACCCTCTGCACCGCCTCCGGATTTTCCGCCGCCGAACTCCGCACTATCGACCGTCTCCGCCAGATCAAGACCCGCGAGCGCGAAGACTCCGGCCATCCGCTCGGCGTGGTCCTCACCGGCGTTGGTCGCCTCGATGAATTCACCCCCGGCCCACTCAAGTCGGCGAACACCTGGCTCTCTGCCACCCCCTTTCTTTGCCCCGAGCACCCAAAGACCCGCGGCCCGCTCTTCCACACCGAACGCGGCGGAGCCGATCCCCAACGCTTCCTCCTTTATCAAGTCCGCAAGGAAGTCGCCCGCTGGATAGGACGCCACGAACTCGACATCGACCCAGCAACCATTGAAACAACGTTATGCTTGGACCCCGACGGCAACACCCGCCTGCCGGACCCCACCTCAGGGAGAGCCACCGGCCCGCGCCCGATCCAGTTTCGCCGATTCCGTCAGAAGCGTGGTGATGACGGTGGCCGCCGCCTTGCCGGGTTCTTCCGCCTTACTTTCCTCAATCCCGTCCCCGGCCCGATTGCCCTCGGTCACTCTTCCCACTTCGGCCTCGGGCTGTTTGTCCCCTTCATCTGATATGCGCTCTCTCCATTCCCTGCTTCCCGACCTCGCCCAGCGCGAAGTCCGCTGCATCCACGTTCTTCCTGCGCCCGACAGGTCGCCCGCCTCCGGACTGCCCCCCGGCGAATACGCGTTCGTTGAGTTCTTCTGCGACGATCTCAATTGCGACTGCCGCCGGGTCTTCATCCAGGTCATCGCTCGGCACCAGCAAGACCAGGTCCTGGCGAGCATCAACTATGGCTGGGAACCGGAGTCGTTCTACCGGGAACGACTGCCGCACGACCCGGAGGCGCCCCGCGAGATTGTTCAGGGTTCACTGGATCCGTTCAATGCCCAGTCCGAATACTCTGCTGCGCTCCTCGAAGTCTTTCAACAGCAGGTCCGGGATGAGGAGTATCGCCAGCACCTACAAAGGCATCACAAGTTGTTCCGTGAGGAACTCCGCCGCCGGAGCGCCCCTGCCGCGCCAGTTCCGAGCCCGCCCGGCAATAGCCGCTCCGGC
>CAZGNH010000010.1:0-3981 GCA_964527025.1 uncultured Chthoniobacterales bacterium
ATCCCGGAATGTCGGGATGCCCGACTCCCGGCTCATTCCAGCCCCGGTGAAGACCACAACAGATTCCGCCCCCCGGAGCAATGACGCCGCCAAATCAAATGTGTCCACTGGTGGTTTGCTCTTGCCTGAATGCAACGCGGAAGGTTACAGGAAAGGGCGCGCAAGTTCCATGAAATTCTCCCGTCACCGGTTGAATCGTTGAATCACCGAAACAATCGGAGACCCGAATGCAATCGCATGCGCTTGTTCCAATTCCTCTGACACCCGCTTGCACTGGTGCCCCAGATCGGCCAAAAGGCTAACAGCCATGGCATGATCCGCAGGACTCCAATGCCTGCCTCTCGAAATTTTCGACACAAATTTCGGAAAAGTTTTTCTTGCTTCGGGTGATGATTTGTGGCAATCAAGTATCAGCATCAGGAATTCCTGTGGCCGCATGGGCGGGTCAGGGTGCCAACCGAAGAATGGAGAAACTCTTGCGGTGGCTGTTCCGGAAGGCCGGGACGATGTGCGGGCGAATGCCCGAACAAACAGATTCTCCGCGGCAATGAGTGACCACCGCCCTGATGAAGGACGGTGGTTTTTTTGTGGCCGCAGTTCCTGGTGAAAATTCCAAACACCAAACCACAATGACTCACAGCCGACCACCCGCTCCCGGAACCGCATGGTTTCCGCTGAAACACGCTCCAGCAAACCCGGACGCCGACTTTGCGTGGCCTTGGGCGATGAGGGCGACCAACTTGACTGGAAGGATGACGGTTCTTGAAGATGTCCGCTGGCTCTTCGGCAAATTGGAGGAATTCGGACCGGAGGCCAATCCCATGGATGAACTCGTTTCAGGACTGCCCGTCTTTGCCGGGCTGTCCGGGGATCCTCCCCTCTACCATGAATCCGATTTCAATGAGATTGCCGGCATGCGGGCCGACAAGGTCCTGGGCTGGCGTGAGAACCGCTGGGTTGGCTTCTCCTCGGCTGAAGTGCGTGTGTATGTCTGGTCCAGAGACCGGATGGTCATCCTCTCCCAAGCGCGGGTGCTTCGCGCACGCCTGCAGGCCCAACTCGTGTATTGTGAGCACAAAGCAGAGGAAGCCCGTGCCAAATCCCGCGGCAAAAAACGGGGCCGTCGAGCTGCCGTAAAAACCGGCTCAAGAGCGTGATCGCCATCCTGTCCGATATCCACGCCAACGCGGTTGCCATGGAAGCCGTTCTTGACGATATGAAATCCCTTGGGATCAAGACCGGCCTTTGCCTTGGCGACACGGTCGGCTACGGCCCGGAACCGGGGCCGTGCGTTGCACTCGTGCGCGAGCACTGTGTGGCATCGGTCATGGGCAACCATGAGGCCATGCTGTTCGTCATTCCGAGCTTTATCGATCTGCCGGATGATGACGCCGTATCGCAATCGATCATTCTCGCCGAAGATCAGCTTGATGATGGGGATGCCCTGCCATGGGCCAAAGGTCTCCCAATCGCCATTGACCTCGACGCATTTGAAATTGTGCATGCCTCGCTCCACGACCCGCCCGGGTTCCCCTACATCAACGAACCGGCCACCGCCGCGGAAAATTTCCTCGCCCAGAAGCGTCCGGTAAGTTTCCACGGGCACACCCACTTTCCAGCGGTCTGGGAGCGCAGCGAAACGGGCAAAATCCGGTGCTATGCGCCGGAGGAAAAATCCGTGCTTGACCCCGATCGGATGTCTGCAATCAACCCGGGAAGCATCGGCCAGCCCCGCGATGGCGACCCCCGTTCATCCTACATGGCCTACGATTACTCGACCGGCACCCTCCTTCACCGCCGTGTGCAATACGATATCGAGAAGGCCGCCCGCCGCTTTCGCAAAGCCGGCATGGCCGCCTTCAGCAGAACACGTCTGCGCAAAGGGCAATGATGATGAGCGGCCCGGCCGGGAAAGAATGAATTGGGCAGCAAACTTATCCGGCTGGAGCCGGTCTGTGTGAACGGGTTGCGGGCCGATGGGGCTTCCGGGGAGCGGCCTCCTCCGGCAGGCGCAGGTGGTCCACCATCACGTCAATCAGACGGATCAGTGCCGGTCGGGTATCGGCATTTCGGGCCGTCCATGCAAGGCAAAGCGTGAACTTGTCGGGAATCGGCAGACGGTGGAGATTCCGCACATCGAGGTTTGCGGCGGCAGTCTCAGGGAGGACGGCCGCGCACATGCCGGATTGGACCGCTTGGGCCGCCTGGAGATAGGAGGAGCAGGCGACCGTCACACGCGGGACGCCCCCCTTGGTGGCTGCAAGGCGCTCCAGGGTGCTCTTCATGCGCCCTCCAATGGGCAGGGCCATCGGGAGGACCGACAAAGCCTCCGCCGCGGATTTCGGCGGCTCCTTCGCGAGGGCCTTCGGGATGAACAGGCAGATTGCGATCCCGCCAAGAACCGCGTGCTTCAAACCCGGGACAAGCGCATCTTTGCGCACGAGCGCGAGGTCATACGTGCCCTCCCGCGTGCCGGCCACCATGTCCCGCGTTTGCTCGTGGTGGATCTCGAAATGAACTTTTGGTTGGGCCTCCGAAACGGCTTTCAGGCGTGGCAGCAGAAACCATTGGGCGATGCTGTTGGAGGCGACAATGCGCACACTCCACGGCTGCTGGCGGCACCGGGCCGCATAATCGGCAAGCCCCTTGAAGTTCTCCCGTCCGATGGCGGCCAGTTCGCGCCCGGCCTCCGTAAGCTCAAGCCCCCGGCCCACGCGCCGGACCAGGTTCGTTCCGAAAAAGGATTCCAATTCCCGGATCTGACGGCTCATCAAAGAGGCCGTGTTCGGATCCCCCTTCGAGGCTTTCGCAAAGGAACCCAACTCGGCCAATTCACAAAAACTGGCCAACCGTTCCATCGAGAACCCGGATTGGGCAAGAAGGGCGCGATACATGACTCAAAGGTCATGTGATATGAATTATCAGACAAAGACAAGGATCTTTTGCATGATATTCTTTGGATTGTGAAAACCGGTTTTTCCGCATGGGACTATGCGAAAGAAGTTGCCAACCGCATCGCCTGCGAAAGGCTCATCAAGAATCTGGCCGCGCAAACACCCCTGCCTGCTGATCCGCAATCTCAATCGGAGGCACAATGACAACTCCCGGATACGACATCATCGGCGACATCCACGGCCATGCCGATGAACTCCACGCCCTCCTGCAGACCCTCGGCTATGAAAAGCGGGCGGGCCACTACCGGCACCCCGCCGCCCGGAAGGTCATCTTCCTTGGGGATTTCATTGACCGGGGGCCAAAGATCCCGGCGGTTTTGGAAACCGTGCGCGGGATGGTCGGCAACGGGGAGGCGCTCGCAGTCCTCGGCAACCACGAGGTCAATGCCATGCGCTTTCATGCCAAAGACAGCCGCGGCAATCCCCTGCGGCCCCACACAAAACAGAACATCGCCCAGCACGCCGAAACTCTCCGGCAGCTCCCCGACCGGGACGAGCTTGCCTGGTGGATGGACTGGTTCTCGACGCTGCCCCTCTCCATCGAGATGCCGGGGCTTCGCGCCGTCCACGCCAGTTGGGACGCCGCTGCGATTTTGGAATTGGGTGCCTGCGGGCCCCTCACCGGGGCTGTCTTGGAGCGCTACAGCCGCAAAGACACCCAGGAATACGATACCATCAGCCGGATTTTGAACGGCCCGGAGGCGGCGCTCCCCGAGGGGTGGCGGCATGAAACAGCCGATGGCGTGATGCGCGGAGAAATCCGGGTCAAATGGTGGGTCCGATTGGAGGGGTTGACGTGCCGGGAAGCGGTTTTTCCCGACCGGGAGGATATTCCCGCCCTGCCCCCCGCGTCCCTTCCGGCTCTGGAGCCCTACGATGATGCCTGCCCGGTGTTCTTCGGCCACTACGCCTTGAAAAATCCTCTCCCCGCCCCGCTGACACCGCGGATCGCATGCTTGGACTACGGCATCGGAAAAGGCGGGTTCCTCTGCGCCTACCGGTGGGACGGCGAACAGGAAATCAACCC
>CAZGNH010000011.1:0-8337 GCA_964527025.1 uncultured Chthoniobacterales bacterium
GCCAAAGCCGCCAAAGCGCCTGCCAAAGCCGCCAAAGCGCCCGCCAAAGCACCCGACAAAGGGCCTGCCAAAGCAGCCAAGCCCGCCAAGCGGGGCAAGCGTGGGGCGTTGAAGGCGAAAATCCTGCGGCAGCTCAAGGCGGCCGGCCCGGAGGGCGCGCTGGTGCGCGATATTGCGGCCAAGCTCAAAGCCAACCCGCAGAACATCCATGTATGGTTCAGCAGCACGGGCCGCAATGTTCCCGGTCTGGTCCGGATCGCAGAAGGACGCTACCGCCTCGGCTGATTCCAAAACCACGATCCAAAGCAAAAACCGGCGCCCCCGACAGGGGGCGCCTTTTTTGTTCACGGGAGGTTTGGGCACATCGCATCGGGGGGCATTGTGTTGAACTTCGGGGATTCTGACGAGGAGGCCATTGTTCCCTTGGGGTGGGCGGATCCTGATGCGCCGCCTCTTGTCCTCGATATCGGATGCCATCGCGGCCTCTTTCTTGTCGCAATGGCCGCGGCAGAGCCCGCGGTCAATGTTCTTGGCATCGAGAAGCAGGCGGCGCGGGTTGCATCCGCGCGCCGCAGGATCGTCCGGCTGGGGATTGGCAATGCCGCCATCGTGCAGGCCGAAGGGAGCGGTGCGCTCGCCGCCCTGCCGGCGCGGTGCGTCTCGCAAATCCATGTCCTCTTCCCCGACCCGTGGCCGAAGCGCCGACATGCCGCCCGCCGCATGGTGGGCCCCGCTTTTCTAAGCGAATGCGCGCGCGTGCTCGCCCCGGGAGGCCTGCTTCGCATTGTCACCGACGACCCGGCGTACGCTTCGCACATCGCCGGTTTCGGGGCGGCCTGCGCGGGGCTCGAACCGTATTCCGGCGACAGGCCTGTCTTCCCGCCCAGCTCCTTCCAGCAAACCTTTGCATCGATCGGGAAACCCGTGGCAACGCTGCTGTGGCGCGCAGCCGGCAGAAACCCGGGTTCTCAGGCGGCGGACGCCGCCGACTCCTGATCCAGCGCAAGGGTGATTTTTTCGACGGCGGCCCGCGCCGTGAGGCCGTACTTTTCCCTAAGAATGGAGACACTGCCGTGCTCGATGAAGCGGTCCGGCCACCCGATGCGTTCGACCCGCGTGGCAATGTGGCATTCGGCGAGATGCTCGATCACCGCACACCCGAACCCATTGTGCAGCACATGGTCCTCCATCGTAAGGAGCACGTCGCAGCCCCGCGCAAAAAATTCCACCGTGGCGGTGTCCAGGGGCTTGATCCACCGCGCGTTGACGACCGCCGTGGGGATGCCGCGTGTGGAAAGTTCGGCGGCGGCTTCGAGGGCAAGGGGCACCATCGGTCCCAGCGCAAAAATGGCCGCGCGGTTTCCGTGTGCGAGCACCTCGGCCTTGCCGATTTCCAGAATGCGCGGGCGCTCCTTGGGGCGGGCGCCCGTTCCCACCCCGCGCGGGTAACGGATCGCGACCGGCCCTCCGCGGTGGTTGGCCATTGTCCAAAGCATGTCCACGAATTCCTCCTCGTCCTTGGGCTGCATGTGGATGATGCCGGGCACTCCGCGGAGGTAGGCGATGTCGAAGAGTCCGTGGTGGGTGGGGCCATCGTCGCCCGAAAGGCCCGCGCGGTCCATGCAAAGCGCGACATCGAGGTTTTGGAGGGCGATGTCATGAATGATCATGTCGAAGGCGCGCTGCATGAACGTCGAGTAAACGACCAGGAAGGGTTTCATGTGTCCTGTGGCGAGGCCGCAGGCGAAGAGGGCGGCGTGTCCTTCGGCGATGCCGACATCGAAGAACCGGTCCGGGTGGCGTTTGGCAAATGCGGCGAGGCCTGTGCCCGCGGGCATTGCGGCGGTGATTGCGGTGATGCGGTTGTTGTGGTCCGCGAAGTCGGCGAGGGTTTTTCCGAGCAGTTCGCTGTAAGTGGGGGTGGGGGAGGCGGAGGTTTCTCCGGTATCGGGGCTGAAGCTGCCGAGCCCGTGGAATTTGTCGGGTTTGGCAAGGGCGGGGGCGAAGCCTTTGCCTTTTTGCGTAAGGATGTGGAGGATGACGGGTTCGTTCTGGGTTTTAAGGAACTCGAAGGCATTGATGAGGGCGCCGAGATCGTGTCCGTCGATGGGACCGTAATAGCGCAGCCCGAGATCCTCGAAAATGACGCTGGGCGCAAGCAGGCTCTTGAAGCCGGCCTCCATTTTGTGCGCGAGGTTGCGGACGGATTTGCCGCCGATCCATTCGACGAAGGCCGCGGCCTTTTCATGGAGCTCGACGAAAGCGGGATTGGTGACGATCCGGTTGAAGTAGTCCGCGATGGCCCCGACATTTTTGGCGATCGACCATTCGTTGTCGTTGAGAACGACAATCAGGCGCTTGGTGGTCGAGGCCACGTTGTTGAGCGCCTCGAAACTCACCCCGCACGTGAAGGCCGCATCGCCCGAAACACACACCACATGCTCCCCGCCCCCGAGCCTGTCGCGCGCCGCCGCCATGCCCAGCGCCGCCGAAAGCGCCGTGCCCGCGTGCCCCGCCCCGTAAGCATCGTGCGCGCTTTCCGCGCGGACAAGAAACCCGTTGAGGCCCCCGTGCTGCCGGATCGTTCCGAAGCGTTCCCTGCGCCCGGTCAGCAGTTTGTGCACATAGCCCTGGTGGCTCACATCGAAGACAATTTTGTCGGCCGGTGTCTCAAAGACCCGGTGGAGGGCGATCGTCAGCTCGACGACGCCGAGGTTGGGGCCGAGGTGGCCGCCGGTTTGGGAAAGAATGCCGATCAGCTCCCCGCGGATTTCTTCTGCCAGCCGGGGCAGATCCTCCTGCGCAAGGGCTTTGACATCGGCCGGGCCGTCAATGCGTGACAACAACGAGCTCATTGGAGGAGGGGGTGCGGTTTTCCGCGGGGCAGGCGGGGATGGGAGGCCGGGCGCGGAGGGTTCGGGCATCGGGACGGGCGGGTGGTTCACCCCGCGGTGTCAAAGTCATCGAGAGATGCCTCCCCTCCGGATGTTTCCCGCACGATGATTTGGACGCGTTTCTCGGCGGCATCGAGTTTTTCGCGGCAGGCTTTCACAAGCCTGGCCCCCTCTTCAAAACGCGTGATCATGTCCTCGAGCGGCAGCTTGCCCGATTCCATTCCGGCCACCAGCTCCTCGATGCGCGCAAGGGATTCCTCGATCCCGGCCTCCGCCGGCACGGCCCCTTTCGTGGCCGCGCTCATTCTTCTTCCGGCGCGCGCCGCGGCTGGTTCCACCGGTCCCTGTCCGAAAAGAGGATGATTTCACCCTCCGGCGGCAAGGCCGTGAAGAAGGCAAACGGGAAGCCGCGGACCTGCGGCGGGCGGGTGATCAAAAGAGCCCATTCGCGGAAGCGGCCCTTGTAGATTTGGCTGAAGAGCGGTTGGTTGCCGGAGATCGGGGTCAGATACAGGCCGCGCAATGGTTGCCGCAGCTCCTGGTAATCATGCATGCGGGTGAAATCCCGAACGCTCTCGGGGATCAAAAGCGAATAGCGGTCCGCATACCATGCCACCGCCCACGGCATGTCCGCGCACACCACCTCGTCCTCGTTGAACCAATCGCCAAGGATCGCGATGAAGGGCGGCACATACGGAGGCCAGTGCACCCTCCCGGCGGGCCCCGCCAGCAGCGTCATGATCAGCGGCACCCCGCTCAAAAAAATCACCGCGCAGATAAACGCAATCCGCAAAAGCCCCTGTCCGAACTCCCAGCGCCCCCACAACACCAATAAAAACGCAAACCCGTAGCAGATGAAAACCGGCAGAAAAATCACATGGAGCTGGTTGTCGGAAACCGGCCCCTCGGGTCGGTAGAAGCACATTCCCAGCAGCGTGAAAAACCACATGGAAACCAGCCCCCACCGGAAAGCGCTGGTGGTCGGGTTGCGGAAGCGGTGCAGGATGGCGAGGAAAAAAGCCATGGCCGCGACGCTGATGCCGAAGTAGCCGGGCAGGTTATCGAGCTGAGCGGTGATGCCGCGGCGGAAGATGCCCTGCAGGTTGAGACCGCCGCTCGGATCGAAATACCGCAGGTAGCCGAGGTTGGGGGAGCCGTCGTGGAATGCCCCCAGAAAGGCAAGCCCCAGCGGATTGCCGCTCACCGCGTAGTTGCGCATCAACCACGGCACCACCAGCAAAACCAGCCCGCCCAGCGCCACCAGAACCATCAAACCGCGCGGACGAAACACAAAGGCCGCGTAAACCATCCACCCAAGCGCCAGCCAAAGCGCCAAACCGTGCGCCAAAACCATCAATCCCAGAACCACCCCGCATCCCGCGACCAGAACCACCGTCGGAATGAACGCCGAGCGTTCCTGTGCCTCTTCCGCCTGCAGAGTCAGCAGGGAGAGCACACCGAACAAAAACAGCAGCAGCATCTGCGGCAACCCCGAAAGGGAAAATTGCCACAACAAATCCGTCAGCAGGACCGCGCTGATCGCATAGAAAGCCAGTTTGGCGTCGAAGAGTTTGCGGAACACAAAAAACCACACGCCCGTCCCCAGCAGGAAAAACAGCATCGCGGTGAACGCCACCATCCTGTCCCCCGCATAAACAAAGTCCACATAGTCGAGCTTCCATGCGCCCTGGATCAGCTTGAGAGGCAGTGCGTTCACGTAGGGAAGCAACGGCGACTGGTAGATGTCGGGAAAATTTTCCAGATCGACCGCCATGCCGTCCGCCCCGACCTTCCCGGCGTCTTTGAGTGTCTGGATGGCCAGCGGCGAGATATTTTTGGTCGTGAATCCCTTGCCGGCCGCGATGTTGCGCGCGATTTGGGCCTGGTCCATTGCCGAGGGAACCGAGAGGCCTTTGAAATGGACAAACAGGTAAAGAAGCACAAGTGCGACAAGGGTCGCTCCGAACATCCCCCCTTTGATGATTGTCGCCATCCGCCCCTGTTCGAGGGAATGGACTGCGCTCTGGACTCTTACATCGCCGGTAGCCATGGTTTGTTATTGGTTGTTTTTTTGGAGAATTTTGAAGTCTTTGAGTCTGCGGTGAAGAGTGCGGCGGCTGATTCCAAGGCGTTTGGCGGCCCCGGTCCGGTTCCCCCCCGACTCCTCAAGCGCCCGCAGAATAAGGACCCTCTCGGATTCTTGCAAATTTAATTCTTGGGGCGTGGAGGCGGCGGTGTGGGGGAGGTTTGCGGGTTTGGGTGCGGGCGAGCCGTGGAGGACCGACGGGGGCAGGTCGCCGACTCCGATTTTCGGGCCGGTGCTCATGACGACGGCGCGTTCGATGGCGGTGCGCAGCTCGCGCACGTTGCCCGGCCACTCATGGTGCAGGATGGCGGTCATGGCCTCGACGGAGAGTTCCTTGGCGGGCTTGCCATTTTCGCGGCAGGCCTCGATCAGGAAGGCCTCGGCGAGCAGGGGGATGTCCTCCTTGCGTGCGCGGAGGGGAGGCATGGTGATTTGGACGACGTTGATGCGGAAGAAGAGGTCGTCGCGGAATTTTCCTTCGGCGACGAGGGAGGCGAGGTCTTTGTTGGTGGCGGCGAGGAGGCGCACGTCGGTTTGGAGTGTCTGGCTGCCGCCGACGCGCTCGAAGCTGTGCTCGCCGAGCACGCGGAGGATTTTCACCTGGGTGTTTTCGTCGATTTCGCCGATTTCATCGAGGAAGAGGGTTCCGCCGGAGGCCAGTTCGAAGCGTCCGGCGCGGCGTTCGAAAGCGCCGGTGAATGCGCCGCGTTCGTGGCCGAAGAGTTCGCTTTCGAGCAGTTGGGAGGAAAAGGCCTTGCAGTGGACCGCGACGAATTTTTTTGTGTTCCGGGGGCTGAGGGCATGGATGGCGCGGGCGGCGAGTTCCTTGCCGGTGCCCGTTTCCCCTTGGATGAGGACGGTGGCTCTCGAGGGGGCCACCTGGCGGATGGTCTCGAAGATTTCCTCCATGGCGGAGGACCGGCCGAGCATATTTTCGAGGCCTGCGGGTCGCCGCACGCGGCGGCGGAGATCTTCGTTTTCTTTGGTCACTGCGCGTTCGCGCAGGGCTCGCCGGATGAGCATTTCCAAGCGGTCGATATTGACCGGTTTGGTGACAAAGTCGTAGGCGCCGCGGCGCATGGCCTCGACCGCCGTGTCCACGGATCCATAGGCGGTCATCATAATACAAACGGGGGGAGCGGGCCGTGCGGCCAGCTTCTCCATGAGTTCCATCCCGCTCCCGGTCCCAAGACGCAGATCGGTCACCACCACATCGGCCGGAGCCGCCTCGACCGCTTCGAGCGCCCCGTCGATGTCCCCGGCCACAAACACCTCGAACTCCCCCCCGAGAGCCTCCCGCAGCCCGTCGCGCGTGTTCTTCTCGTCGTCAACGATCAAAATGGTAGCCGGGCCCGCCATGTGCAGACACCTACCGGAGGGGACCGATGGCCTTGAGGACTGCGTCGTGGGGGATGTCGAGGGCAAGCAGGTAGAGTTCGGCGCGGTGGCTGATTTCGCGTCCCCGCATCGAGTGGCGGGCACCGGCCACCTGGACGAGAAGGTCGGCGTCGATGGCATCGATCCGGGGGCGCAAATCCCGTGCGAGGTCGGGCGGGGGGACCGTCGGGACGGGCAGGCCCGCTTTCCAGCCTGCCATCAAATCCTTCTGGACCATCCGGGATGCGGCCATCTGGGCGCGGAAGAACCGTCCGACTTGGAAGGAGGAGAGGCCCATGGCCTTGCCGCGGGCCGTGAGGACCCGCAGGGAGGCACGCTCGCGTTTCCAGTCGCGCACCGGCAGGCCCTCCCGGAATTTATACCATGCGACCTGGCGCGCCACTTCGAGGCGCTCGCCCATCAGTTCGACCATGCGGGCCTGCACGGGTCCCGGACTCCATGCCGGATCGGGACGCCCGGCGCACCCGCCGGCAAGAACCGCCACCACCCACACCATCGCAAGAGAAAATTTCCTCATGGGGCTATGTTTACCCGTCTGCGGCGGGGCTTGGCCAGAGGAAATGCCGCGGAATCAATCGCGTCCGAGGCGGGAAGCCGGTTCGTCGTGGAGGAGGGTGTGTGCCTCGCGCAGGATGGCGGGGATGCGATCGGCGAAGGGGCTGTGGTGGACGCATGCGAGGATTGCGGCTTCGTCGAAGGATGCGGCATTTTTTCCGGGGAACCAGTGGCTTGCATTGCCAAGGAGGTTGTAGCGCATTTTTCCGAAGGCGACCATGTCGAAGGCGCGGGCGTACATCCAGAGGCGCAGGATTTCCCAGAGATTGATTTCTCCGGGCACTTCGTGCCATGCGGGGATGCCCTGCTGCCAGTGCCGCCGCCACTGCGGCCCGAGCGCGGCATCGATGGCTGCATCGAGCCGGACGACGGCCTCCGCAACGAGCGGGCCGGCCCGGTCGAGAAGGTCGAGGGTGCGGACATGTTCGTCGAAGTCGGAGGGTTTTGAGGCCCCGAGGCTCAGGGTGTGGACAAGCGGGTTGAGCAGGCAGAAGAGGTCGTTGAAGGCCATGGGGGAGAGGGGCGCGCAGCATTCCCCGAGTTTGGCGGTGGGCTCGTAGAGTTTGCCGCCCTTGTCGTTGGGACTGATAATGAACACCCCGGCGTCCTGCTTTGCCGCTTCCTTGATGGCCGGTCCATTGGACTGGTTGATCCAGTACCAATGGAGATTCACATAATCAAATTCGCCGGTGGCCAGTGCCCGCACGATCGTGTCGCAGGGGCCGTGCGTCGAAAACCCCGCGAACCGCGCGCGCCCTTCGCGCTGGATTTGGCGGACGGCTTCCAGCGTGCCGCCTTTCGCAAGGATCCCGTCAAGGAGCTGGTCGTTGTTGATCCCGTGGACGGCCAGTAAATCCACGTATTCGAGGCCCAGCAGTTCGAGGCTGCGGTCGAAGGTCTTTAGAAATTCGCCGGCGGGGGCGGGGGCGACCTTGGTTTGGACGATGAGGGATTCGCGCGGAAGGGTTGGGAGGATTTTGCCGAGCTGGAGCTCGGAGGTGCCGTACCCGCGGGCGGTTTCGATGTGGTTGATGCCGAGTTCGATGGCGCGGTGGATGGTGGTTTCGAGGTTGCGCTGGTTGGCCTCCTCGATTTTGTCCCATCCGGCGTCTTCCCAGAGCTGCTGGTAGCGCATGCCGCCGCACGAGAAGACCGGCATGGCAATCTCCGTGCGCCCGAAACGCCTGCGGGGAACCGGTGTCATCGCATTTCCATGGTTGCCACACATTCGATGTGCGCGGTCTGCGGAAACATGTCAACCGGCCGGGCGCCGACAAACCGCATCGCACCGCCCAGGGCGGCCAGATCGCGCGCCATGGCGGGAGGATCACACGAGACGTAGATGAGTTTGGCGGGGGTGCGGCGCTGGAGGATTTCGACAACGGCTTTCGGGAGGCCGTCGGC
>CAZGNH010000012.1:0-35179 GCA_964527025.1 uncultured Chthoniobacterales bacterium
GTCGGCGGCGGCATGGCCGGGGTCTGCGCCGCCGTGGCGGCGGCACGGCGCGGAGCCAGGGTCGTGCTCATGCAGGATCGTCCGGTTCTCGGCGGCAACGCCTCCGGCGAGATCGGCGTGCATATCCTCGGCGCGGATCGCAACGGTTTCATTCCTTATGCCCGGGAAACGGGTCTCCTTGAAGAGATCCAACTCGACAACCTCCGCCGCAACCGCCAGCACAGCCTGCAATTCTGGGATTTGGTGCTATACAACTTCGTGCGCTATACCCCGAACCTGGAGCTCCTGCTCAACTGCTCCTGCCTCGATGCCTCGATGGACCCTTCGACAAGCTCAGGGCAGGTGGCCAGGCGGATTAAGAGCATCACGGGCTGGCAGCTCACCACCCAGACCTGGCACAAGGTCGAGGCGAAAATCTTTGCCGATTGTTCGGGCGATGCCATTCTCTCGTCCCTGTCCGGCGCAGAGGTGCGGATGGGGCGGGAGCCACGGTCCGAATTTGGTGAAAGTTTTGCCCCGGAGGAGGGCGACGATAAAACCATGGGTATGTGCTTCGGCTGGTACGCCCATGAGCACGACAAAGAGGTTCCTTTCGTGCCTTTCGATTGGGCGCGGAAATTCGAGCACTGCCACGACCTGCCCTGGGGAGCCGACAACCACAAGGGTTTGAGCGCCAGCCCCTGGTGGGCCGAAATCGGTGGAGAGTACCACAGCGTGCATGATACCGAGTTGCTTCGCGACGAGATCTTCGCCTTCAACCTGGGGCTCTGGGACCACATCAAGAACGGGAGCTGTGAACACCGCGAACGGGCGAAGAACTGGGGCATGGACCGGATCACCTTTGTCCCCGGGCGCCGCGAGAGCTACCGCTACGTGGGGTTGCACATGCTCAGCCAGAACGAGATTTCCGAGGGCGGCAACTTCGACGATGCCATCGGCCACGGCGGCTGGACCATGGACGACCACCACCCGAGCGGTGCCGACTCCTTCAAAAAGCACAACGCCCCGCCGACCATCCATCACCCGGCCCCTTCGCCCTACGGATTCCCGTATCGGTCGCTGGTCGCCAAGGAGATCAAGAACCTGATGTTTGCCGGACGTGTGGCGAGCTGTTCCCACGTTGCCATGAGCAGCACGCGGGTCATGGGCACGTGCGCCATGATGGGGCAGGCGGTCGGCACCGCCGCCGCCCTGGCCGCCAGCAAGGGCCTCAGCCCAGCCGAGGTCCTGCCGCATATCCATCAATTGCAACAGCAGCTCCTTGAGGACGACGTTTTCATCCCCGGCCTCGCGCTCGAGATGAGCGGGTTAACCAGAAGCGCCTCCCTTTCGGCCAGCCAGGGAAATCCCGAACCGGTGCGCGACGGCATCAATCGTCCGGTGTCCGCCGACCCTTTCGTCTGGCAGCACAAGCCCGCCTTCAGCAGGGCGACCGAGGAGGAATTGGCCGCCTTCGAGCGGCATAGCTGGCAGGCCCGGGCCGGCGACTGGATCGCCTACAGCTTCGAGACGCCACGGGAGGTCGAACAAGTCACCCTCGTTCTCGACAGCAACTTGGAGCGGGGCTTCACACACCCCAACCGTGCCCAGGACCTGCCCCCGAATATGCCCAGGGCCTTCACCCTCGAGATCAAGGTCGGCGGCGCCTGGGAGACCTTCCACCGCGTCACCGAAAACCATCTCCGCCACATCAAAATCCCCGTGCGGAGAACCGTCGGGGGGATCCGCCTGACGATCGACGAACTCCACGCCGCCGAGACGACCGAGATCTACGGCTTCTATCTCCACTAAATCTTTTCCGCCACCAAGGAATAACCCGATGAAAGTTCTGTTTCTCGACATCGACACGCTGCGCCCGGATCATCTGGGCTGCTACGGCTACCACCGCGACACCAGCCCCAACATCGACCGCATTGCCCGGATGGGTATGCGTTTCAATGAATATTACGTTCCCGATGCCCCGTGCCTGCCCTCGCGCGCGGCGCTGCTCAGCGGGGCCTTCGGCATCCACAACGGCGCGGTGAACCACGGCGGCACCCATGCCGACATCCGCCTGCAGGGCGCGAGCCGTGGTTTTCGCGATGCGGTGGCCAACGGCAGCCTCTGGAACATCTTCCGCAAGGCGGGGATGCACACGTGCTCGATTTCGCCTTTCGCAGAGCGGCATACCGCCAACTGGTTCCTGAACGGCTTGAACGAGATGCACAACCGCTGGGGCGGCGGCGGCATGGAGTCGGCCGAGCATGTCACCCCCGACGTGATGGCCTGGCTGGATGCCAACAAGGACCTGGATAACTGGATGCTGCATGTCAACTACTGGGACCCGCACACTCCCTACCGGGCACCGGCGGAATTCGGCAATCCGTTCAAGGACGACCCGATCCCCGCCTGGCTGACCGGGGAAACGCTCGACTACCACAAGACCCTGGCCGGCCCGCACACCGCCCGCGACAACGGGATGTACTCCGGGGCGGACCATCCGCACTACCCGCGCCAAGTCAACGATATCCGGGACATGGGCCGGTTGCGGGACTGCATCGACGGCTACGACTGCGGCATCCGGTACATGGACGACCACATCGGCAAGATCCTCGAAAAACTCGAAAGCATGGGGATATTGGAGGACATGATGATCATCGTCACGTCCGATCACGGGGAGAATTTCGGGGAACTGGGCCTCTATTCGGAACACGGCACGGCCGATGTCCCCACCTGCAGGGTCCCGATGATCATCAAGCATCCCAAGGTCCAGCCCGGGCGGGTGGACGACGGTTTGCACTACAGCCTGGATTTGCTTCCCACGCTGAAGGAGCTGTTCGCACTGCCGGGCCCGCCGCCCGCGCACTGGGACGGGCGGAGCTACCTGCCCAGCCTGCTCGATGGAGCGGACACCGGACGCGACGAGGTCGTCCTCAGCCAGTGCGCGCACGTTTGCCAGCGCTCCGTGCGTTGGGGGGACTGGCTCTACATCCGCACCTACCACGACGGACTGCATCCGCATTTCGAGCCAGAGATGCTCTTCAATCTGCAAGAGGACCCGCACGAGACGCGGAACCTCGCCGCGGAGCGTCCGGATCTGCTCCGCGAAGGGGCGGTGAGGCTGTTCGCCTGGCGCGATGAACAGATGCGCACCATGCCCTGGGGCTACACGACCGATCCCCTGGATCAGGTGCTCAAGGAGACCGGGCCGCTGCACGCCAAACGCTGCGTCGGCGGCGTGATCGCGGAACGCCACGAGTACCTGCAACGCCTGCGCGACACCGGGCGAGGACCTTGGATCGAGAAGATGATCGAACGCCACCCGGACCTGGCCGCAGCCTGCGAGGCCAAGGACTAGTCCAGCACGTTCACAGCCCATGAACCCCAACCAACCCAAGGAGAACCCAGCCATGAACAAAACATCCATCCTGATCTGTGCCACCATCGCCCTCGGCATCGCATCTGCCGCCATGGCCGGGGAGAAGCTCCCGGACTTCCTTAACAAGGTCCAACTCCACAATTTCGATGGCTACGAAATGACCCCGGACGGCGCGGGGGTGACCGTCTACCGCCTTCCCGCGGAAGTTCGCGCCGCCCTCAGCCCCGAGGGGGCGCGTCAGATCACTCATGCCCGCAACAGCGAGATCCGCTTCGTTTTAAACGAGGGGGCGAAACTCGAAGACGTCGTCATCCATCTCAAGTCCAACCGCGCTTCACAGGTGATGTATTATCGCGGTGATGAATTGGTCGGCATGGTCCGCGGGATCCGGCCCCCGCGCCGCGGCAGCGGCGGCGAGGTGTATATCCCGCCCAGCATGCGCGAGACCTACCAGCTTACCAAGGACGACCTGCCCATCGAAGCTTCTTTGAGACCGGACGCAATTCCAGCCTTGCAGGGAGACGGCACCGCCAGCGCGGAAGCCGGGCCGAAAAGATTCTCTGAAGAGGTTCACAGGATCATGTTCCATGGCGGTGTCATCACTCTGACCGGGATCGAGGGGGATATCCGTCCTCCGCGCAAGGACGAGGTGCCGCCAATCCTCGTCAGTTATGGCACCTCGATCAGCATGGGCGCGGCTGCGACAAGTCCAGATCTTAGCTTTACTGCTCGCACCGCCCGGGATCTGGGGATGAGCCTTCGCAATCTCGGGGTCAGCGGCAGTGCGTTCTGCGAAGCCGAAATGGCCGACTACCTGGCGAAACAGCCCGGGGATCTTTTCCTCTTCGAGATCTCGGTGAATATGGTCGGCAATCGCTTCGAGGTTGACGAGTTCCGGAAACGCGCAGCCTACCTGATTGACACCGTCGCCAAGGCCCATCCCAAGACGCCGGTGGTCTGCATCAGCATCCTCCCGTATGGACAGGATCAGAACGAGAAGGCCGCCGCCCGTCCCCGGGAATTCCGCAAGGCGTTGGAGGAGATCTGCCGGTCGACACCGCACAAGAACGTCCATTTCGTGGACGGCACGAAGCTCCTCAGTTTCGAAGGGCTGGCCAAGGACAACATCCACCCGACAGATGCCGGCCATGCCGAAATCGCCGCCAAGCTGGTCCCCCAAATTCAGCAGATCCTGAACCAGGAAAAAAAACCATGAACAACCAAAGAACCCTCCGAACCCGCTGCGGGCGGTTGGCCCTCCCAATCGCCTTGCTCTTCTCGGCGCTTGTCACAGTGAATGCCGCCGCGGCGGAACTGACCCTGCCGCCCATCTTTGCCAATGAAATGATTTTGCAAAGGGACAAGCCGGTCAATATCTGGGGCCAGAGCTTCGCGGGCGACACGATCACCGTTTCCTTCGGGGACGCCTCGGTGGAGACGACGGTGGAGAAGGAAGACTGGTCGGTCCAGCTACCCGCCATGCCGGCCAGCGCCGAGGGGCGCACGCTGACGGTGGCGGGCAGGGACGGGACCAAGTCCTTCACCGACGTGCTGGTCGGCGAGGTCTGGCTGGCCGGCGGCCAGTCAAATATGTCCTGGCATATCCGTCAGGAAATCGACGACAAGACCTTCGACATGCTGCGGAACTACGATTTTGGCGGCCAGATCCGGGTTTACCAACAAGAGTTCTCCAAAGACGGGATCAAGACGGAGGGCTGGTTCAAAACCCACCCGCTGACGGAGCAACCCAAGGATCTTCAATGGTCTGTGGTGGGGCTGCACTTCGCCAAGTATTTGCATGAGCACCTCAAGGTCCCGGTGGCCATCGTGCAGGCCGCCACCGGCAACCTCTCCATACAATCCTTCATGACCGAGGAGGTCCTGGCCGCCTCGGGGCTGCCGGCGCACCCCAATTCGGGAACGGTGGATGTCCACACCACTGGCTTCAGTTATGATCGTTATGTGCGCGATGTGATCCCGTTTTCCGCCAGGGGCGCCCTGTGGGTGCACGGGGAGGCCAACGCCAGCCAATACGCTATCTACGATCAACTTCTCCAGAAGCTGATCGCCGAATGGCGGGACAAGTCCGGCCAGGATCTGACCTTTCTCATCGCGCAATTGCCGAGTCATTCACAATTCTGGGACCGTCTCGACTACAAGGGAGGGATGAATTGGCGCTACATGCGGGAGGCCGTGACGAAGGCGGTCAAAAACACGTCCAACACCGCCGAGATCGTCACGATCGACGCCATGTTCGAGTGGTTCAACATCCACCCGACCGACAAGAAGCCCATCGGCGACCGCTTCGGATTGGCCGCGCGGGCCGTGGCCTACGGCGAGGAGGTCCTCTACAAAAGCCCCTCCTACAAAAGCCACACCGTCAATGATGACACCGTAACCATCGAGTTCCACGACGCCCCGAACGGGCTCAAGGTGGACGGCTATTACACGCAGTCCGTGGTCAATGGGTTCATGCTGGCTGGAGACGACCTCAAGTTTCGCAATGCGACCGCCACCATTGTGAACGGCAACCAGATCCAGGTCCGTTCGCCGGACGTGCCCAACCCCGTCCACATCCGCTACAACTTCATCCAGGCCCCGCAGTCGAACCTGTGCAGCACCGAAGGCTTGCCGGTCAATCCTTTCCGCACCGACACGTTTGCCGGACCCGCGCAGCCGCCCGGCGGGGACAACCAGACCTTCCTTCCGGATCCGACTCCGCCCGTGCCCGCGGGGCAGACGCAACTCGCGGTGGTTGTTTCCGCGGACGCCAATGTGGAGATGAAGGGGCAGGCTGACAAAACCTGGGACGGGGCAGATTTGATGATCGGGGCAAATTTTATCAGCTATCTCAAGTTCCCGTTGGACTCGCTTCCGGCCGGCGCGGTGGTCCAGTCCGTCACCTTGCGGATGTATGACAATCAAAACCAAGTGCAGGCCAAAGGCTCCAACAGCTTCGATGTCTTCCGGGTCACCGAGCCCTGGGATGAGGCCACGGTCACGGGCAACACACGGCCGGCCCATGACACCAACCAGGTGTTCGCCCGGCACCAACAAAAGGGCAATTACAAAAACGGCCGCGCTGCGGATTTCCCGCTCGATCCCGCGATGTTCTCCGGGGGCAACGGCGAATATTCCATGGCCCTCGTGCACACGGGGACCAGTTGGCGGAATCACGTTTCGTTCTTTGACAGCAAAGACTCGGTGGATGGGGCGGTGCAGGCAGTGGCCGGAAGATCGATCGCGCCCACACTCTTCATCAACTACACCGTGCCGGCCGCGTCCCGGCAATAACCTGTGCGCCATCGTCGCCTACAATCCAAGAAAGACACCATGAAAAATACCGCCATCGCCGTTCTCGCCGTCCTTATCATCCTGTGCCCCGCCGCCCGCGCCGACGATGCCCTTTGGCTGCCGGGCATGTTCGGGGACAACATGGTTCTGCAGCGGGAGATGCCCGTGCCGGTGTGGGGCCGCGCCGCACCGGGCGCGCCGGTGTCCGTGACGTTGTCTGACGGTGAAACGAAGTTGGCCGGGGGCGAAACCGTGGCGGCGGCTGACACCGGCCGCTGGCGGGTGGACCTGCCCGCGCTGACCGCCGGCGAGGGCCGGCGGTTGGTGGTCGAATCCGGGGATCTGTCGCGCACCTTCGAAAATGTCATGGTCGGGGAGGTATGGATTGCGTGCGGACAGTCGAACATGGGCATGAACGTGGGCAGCTCCGCCGAGCGCGAAGACGCGGCGACACACCGCAGCGAGTATCCGATGATCCGTTTTGTCTCCGCGGATCGCGGCGGAAAAACCCACGAGATCACGGAGCCGCAGGACGACGTGGGCGGCGGCAAATGGCAAAACACCGCCCAAAATGTCGGATCCCCCTCCGCCGTGGGATATTTCTTTGCCCGGGAACTGGCGCGCTGGTTCGACCGCAAGGTGCCCGTGGGCATCATTTCCCTGGTCGCCATCCTGCCCGTGGAGAGCTGGGTGGATGAGCCCGAAATCGATGCCACACCCGAACTGACATCTCTCAAAGGCAAGCCGTATCCCAGCGCAACGGGCCGATCTTTCAAGGCCAACATCGCTCCCCTGGCACCCTATGCCGTGCGCGGGGTGGTCTATTACCAAGGGGAAATGAATGGCGGCAACGGCCCGGGCTTTTATCATGGCCTCAAGGCCTTGATGGCCAGCTGGCGCAGGGTCT
Source organism: uncultured Chthoniobacterales bacterium (assembly GCA_964527025.1). Lineage (GTDB taxonomy): Bacteria > Verrucomicrobiota > Verrucomicrobiia > Chthoniobacterales > Terrimicrobiaceae > CAZGNH01. The sequence continues at coordinate 7,560 of CAZGNH010000012.1, forward strand.
GGAACAACCCGGAAATGCCCTTCCTCGTGGTCCAACTCCCGGGCCACATCCAACACCAGGGGGGGAAGACGGAATTGGACATGGACGCGGCCTCCCTCGCTGAATTCGACGGGCGCAACCAGAACCACGGATTTATCCCCGTCCGCGAAGCCCTCCTCCGTGCCAGCCGCGAAGATCCCCGTCTTGGCATGGCCGTGACTCTCGACCTGGGCGAAAAATTCGACATCCATCCGCCGCGCAAGCGGGCGGTGGGCGAGCGCCTGGCCCTGCAGGCGCGCAAAATCGTCTACGGCGATACGGAGGTGGTGGCCGACAGCCCGGTGCCGCGTGATTTCCGCCGCGAGGGTGATGCATTTATCGTCAGTTTCGACGGGGTGGGGGGAGGTCTGGCGGCCCGCGAAGAGCTGAAGGGCTTCGAGGTTGCCGATGCCGCTGGCGCGTGGCATCCGGCGGAAGCGGTCATTCGCGGTGACACCCTCGAGGTCCGGGCGACGAAGGTGCCGGAACCGGCCGGTGTCCGCTACGCCTGGCTCGGCTACCCGGAGGTCACCCTCTTTAACAAAGAAGGCCTCCCGGCCTCGCCCTTCCAGTTTCCCCCAGCGGAAAATTTCAGATGAAACCCCGCCCCAATGTCGTGTTTCTTTTTTCCGACCAGCACCGGGCCGATGCCCTGGGCTGTGCGGGGCATCCGGTGGTCAAGACACCGAATCTTGACCGGCTGGCGTCCAGCGGCGTGCGTTTCGAAAGGACCTTTACGCCGGTGCCGATCTGCCATCCCTGCCGCTCGGCGCTGATGACGGGGCGGCACGCGCATCGGTGCTGCGATCTGACCAAGCCCGGGCAGCTCGTGGACTTGTCGCTGCCGAACCTAGGCACAATCTTCCGGCAGGCGGGATACGCGACTGCGGCCTTCGGCAAGATGCATGTGGAAGGCGAGGATGACGATCACGACCTCGGGTTCGACGAGCGGGCGCTGCGCCTCTACACCCCGATGAAGAACGACTACCAGCACACCATCGGTCTGGAGAAGTTCTGGCAGTATTGCAGCTACCTGCCGCAATACCGGCCGCACCCCGAGGCCCGGGAGCGCCACAGCTACAACCTGAAGAACGAGCCGATCCAGCTCGAGGAGGAGCTCATCCTCGACCGCATGACCGCCGACCGATCCATCGCGTTTCTCCGGCAGCACCGGGAAGACCCGTTCTTCCTTTATGTGGGACTGGAGAAGCCGCACAATGAAATGTATGCCCCGAAGCGCTTCCACGATCTTTATGATCCCGCGAAAATGGAGCTTCCGGAGAACCGGCATTTCGACCGCCGCCGCCTGCCCGATACCATTTACGACAACCCCGGCTTCCCCATCACCGACGGCTTGACCGGCGACCAGATGCGCCACGCCACGGCGGCTTACTACGCCAACGTCAGTTACATGGACGAGCAGGCCGGGCGGGTGCTGGACGCGCTCGACGAGTTGGGACTCGCGGACAACACCATCGTGGTCTACTCCTCCGACCACGGCGAACATCTCTTCAGCCACCAGATGGTTCATAAGATGTGCTTCTTCGAGGAGGCGGTGCGCGTCCCCCTGATCCTGCGCATTCCCGGGGTGACCGAAGCGGGAACGATACGACCCCAGTTCGCCAGCCTGCTCGACCTATTCCCCACCTTCTGCGACGCCTGCGGCATCGCTCCGCCCGAAGGCCTCGATGGAGTATCCCTGCTGCCAACCATAAGCGACAACGCCCCGCTGCGCGACGCCGTTTTCAGCGAGTTCTACTCCGCCGGCACACCCGAGCGCATGATCCGCACCGACAGATGGAAATATGTCCACAGCCACGGCGATCTGCACCAGCTCTACGATCTCGACAACGATCCCCACGAAAACATGAACCTGATCGATGACCCTGCTCATGCCGGGATCGCGAAGGAACTCGACGAACTCGTCTGCCGCGACTGGCAGATCCCCGACACCTCCGCCGTCCCCAGGCGCCGGGGTGACACCCGCCCGGGGCAGCGACACCACAAGCAGGAAACCAAAATGTGATAGACACCAATCATTTATGAGATCAAGGACAAGGGCCCCGCTCGACACACAGGCTCTGCACCTGCCACCGCTGACGGCGCGCAGCCGCAACCTGGTGCGTTTCGCCCGCCACCTGCCGATCGAGACGATGGACGAGAGCTTCGCCGGTGATTACGCCTTCCGCGACGCGGGCAGCCGCTTTTCGCTGCTGAAAAGCCCGAAGACGCTCCCGGGGCCGGATGAATGCTTCGGCGTCTTTGCCCGCGACGCGCGTCCGCTCTTCCGCGAGCTGCTCGGGCTCGAGCTGGGCTATCCGGGACTCGATGCCGTCCGGGCCGCCAAGCTCTGCGGCTACAATGCCATGAGCTACTACCGCTCGCACGTGGTCGAGTATTTCTGCCACAACGGAATCGAGCCCATGCCGCCGGTCGAGGGGGAATGTGTCTTCTGGTTCGCCGCCGCCGATGTGTTGCGCATCCGCTACCGCCTCTGGAACAAGGGCCCCTCGGAGATGCCGGTGCAACTGGCGTGGCACAGCGAGAGCGAACCGGGCGACGGTGCCCAGGCGGAGAGCACGGAGCGCGGATGGTGCTTCAGCGCCCGGCAACATGTCGGCCCGGTCGCCTACAGCCACCGCGGCGAACTCCTGGCCGAAGAAGAAGACCTCGTCTTCCGGGCGGACGGCGACGGAATCGGCAGCGCGCCCGTGACCCGCACGCTGCCCCCCGGCGGCGTCGCCACTTTCTCGTTCGCCCTGCGCTTCGCCTTCAACGACGAGGCCTTCCCCGACTGGCCCACGGATCTCTGGGAAGACCAGAGCCTGGAGCGGGCCATCGCCGGGGCCGAGCGCGCCTACGAGGCAGTCGGCCCGATCGTGGAAGCCTCCCCGCGCCACGGCGACCTCGTGCTCAAGGCCGCCGGCACGCTCCGCAGTCTGCGCTTCCTCGACCGCGACCCGCAGGGCGAGTCCGTCATGACCATCCACGCCGGCAAGACCGGCTGCGCCGCCACCTACTTCTGGGATAGCGGCGTCACCCTGCCGGCCCTGGGCCTGATGGAGGAACGCGAGACTGGCTCCGGCGCACTTCGGCTGCTCACCCGGGGGATTGCCGACGACGGAAAGGCGGCCGTGACCTACGAGAACCAGACCTACTGCGATCACGGCTACCAGATGCCGATCCTCGCCTGGGGCGCGGGGCATTACCTGACGCAGGCGGGCGACGCCGACTTGCTGCGCGAGATCTACGCCCCGCTGGCCCGCTACGTGCGGCACTGGATGGACACCTTCCTCACCAAATGGGGACTGGTGATCCATCCTCCGGGTTGCTCCTGTCTGGACGATGCCGTGCGCTGGCACAGCGGGTCGCCCTTGTCCGGTCGCCCCGGACAGCCCTGGTATGAGCAAGTTTGGGGACAGATGAGCCCCACCGCCTTTGTCGCCCCCGATATCAACGCGTTTCTCGTTCTGGAATGTCGCACCCTGGCGGCCATGGCGCGGCAGCTCGGCAAGTCCGACGACGCGACCGCCTGGCTGGCCATGGCCGACGAACTGGCCGCCGCCATCAATCAGTGGCTGCTCGAGCCGGAGACCGGCACCTATCAGGACCGCCACATCGAGAGCGGCGTCTTCAATGGCATGGTCAGTCTGGCCAGTTTCATTCCGGTCTATGCCGGCATCGCCCCGCCGGATATCGCGGAACACCTCTGCCGCGACTATCTGCTCTCCCCGGATCATTTCCTCACCGACTTGCCTTTCCCGGTGATCGACTGTGCGCATCCTACCTTCCGCAGTGGCGGTTTTCTGCACACGCCGCCCGAGTATCCGGATGCGCTGGTGCAGCACTCCTACTGGCGTGGACGCACCTGGATTCACGGCAACAACTGGTACCTGGGCGCGCTCTGGCAGAGCGGGTTCCGGCAGGAGGCCGACGAACTCGCCGACCGCATCCTCACCGCTGTCAGCCGCAGCGAGGGCATCAACGAATGCTACGACAGCCTCACCGGCTTCGGCACCGGCCACCCGGAGTTTATGTGGAGTTCCGCCGCCGTCTTGATGATGGCCGATGGCTTCTATCGCCGGCCGCCGGTCGCGGAGCTGGAAGCGGGCGGATAAACAAGGATAATGACAATGATCACACGACTGACTACAATACTGTTCATGATGGGAGCAACCATGGCACAGGCCGATGACTTGTGGATTCCACGGATCTTTTCCGAGAAGATGGTGCTGCAGCGGCAGATGCCGATCCCCGTCTGGGGCAAGGCGGCCAAAGGCGCTGCCGTCACCGTCAAACTGGCCAAGGACAATGACCTGACGCAGATCCTCGCCACGGGGACGGCGACAGCCGATGCCGAGACCGGGCGCTGGCGGATCGACCTTCCGGCGGTCGAGGCCCAGACCAACTGCGGGTTGCTGATCGAAGCCGAAAGCCCCGACAAGAAGGTGGAACGCCGCGCATTCTATGATGTCATGGTGGGCGAGGTCTGGATCACCTGCGGCCAGTCCAACTGCATCATGCCGATTGAGGACTGCGACGACTACGAGGCGGCGCTCAGGACGCGCAACGACTACCCGCTCCTGCGCGCCATCGGCATCGGTATGCGCGGCACCGAGAACAACACCGCAAAACAGGAGGAGTGTTACGGCTACTGGGGGCCTTCCACCTGGCTGGATCAGAGCTGGCAGATCACCAAGTCCAGCAAGAAGGATCTCTGCGGCGGCAGCCAGGGGCTGAGTTATTTCTTCTCGCGGGCCCTGCAGGACGCCCTGGGCAAGGATATTCCCGTCGGCATGGTCAATGTCGGCGCCATTCTGCCGGTGGAGACCTGGGTCAGCCCCGAGGAGGTCGAGGCGCGCCCGGAACTGCAGCACCTGAAGGGCAAAGGCTACCCGCATGCCACCAGCCGCGGGTATATCAGTAACATTGCGCCGCTGGCGCCCTTCGCCGCCCGCGGCGTGATCTACTACCAAGGCGAAATGAATGCCGGCGCCAGCCATAACTACTATCACGGCCTCAAGGGGCTGATCGCCTCCTGGCGCCAGGCCTGGGGACGCGCCGACATGCCCTTCTATGTCGTGCAACTGCCCGGCTTCATCGAGCACCGCAACCAGCAGAAGCATGTCCTGGACATGGACGCCAAATCCGTCGCCGAGGCGGGCGGCAAGAACGAGCAGCACTCCTGGCCCTACACCCGCGAGGCACAGCTACGCGTGGCCGAAGAGGACCCGAACGTCGAACTGATTGTCACCATCGATCTCGGCGACAAGTTCGACATTCATCCCCGCCGCAAACTTCCCGTGGCCGAGCGCCTGGCGCTCAAGGCCAGAAAACACGTCTACGGCGAGAAGGAACTGGTCGCCGATGCGCCCATGCCCACGACCTACAAAGAGGAAATGGGCGGCTTCCGCATCACTTTCGACGGCATCGGCAAGGGGCTGGTGGCCAAGGAGGCCCTGGCCGGCTTTGAACTCCAGACGAAGGACGGCGACTGGCAGGCAGCCCAGGCCGCGATCGACGGCAAAGAGCTCGTCGTCACCGGCGCTGCCGGCCAAACCTACACGGGCGTACGCTACGCCTGGCGAGGCTTCCCGGAAGTGACGCTCACCAATTCGGCCGGACTGCCCGCAACCCCGTTTATCCATCCCCGGACGGAACTGCAAAACAACAAGTGAAGACCGCCAGATGAATCGCCGTCCGAATATCCTCTTCGCCTTCGCCGACGACTGGGGGCGCTACGCCAGCGCCTACCGCGGCGTCCCCGGGGCTTCGCGCCTGAACGAGTTGATCACCACGCCAACGGTGGACCGCATCGCCCGCGAGGGCGCGCTCTTCACCAACGCCCTGGTGCCGGCGCCGACCTGCACGCCCTGCCGCAGCTCGGTCCTCTCCGGCCGCTACTTCTGGCAGACGCGGCTCGGCGCCATCCTGCAGGGGGCGGTTTGGGACGACGCCATCCCGAGCTATCCGCGCCTACTCGAACAGGCCGGTTACCACACCGGTGCCACTTGGAAGGTCTGGGGACCGGGCGTCTATGCCAGTCTCGTCACCCCATACGGCACGGATGAGCACTACTACAATGGCGCGGGCTGTGACTTCAACAACTTCTCCCACAAGGCCATGGCGCGGGTGCGGGAGGGGATCGCGGCGGAAGCGGCCAAGCAACCGCTCTATGACGAGGTGCGCGGCAACTTCCGCTCCTTCCTCGGCGCCCGCCGGGAGGGGCAGCCCTTCTGCTATTGGTGGGGTCCGACCAACACGCACCGCACCTGGGAAAAGGGCTCGGGCAAGGCGCTCTGGGGGATCGAACCGGACTCCCTCCAGGGACGCCTCCCCGACTTCCTGCCTGATGTCCACGACATCCGCGAGGACGTGGCCGACTATCTCGGCGAGTGCCAGGCCTTGGACCGCGGATTTGCCGTGCTCCTCGCGGAACTGGAGGCGATCGGTGAGCTCGACAACACCCTCATCGTGGTCAGCGGCGACCATGGCATTCCCGGTTTCCCGCGCGCCAAGTGCAATCTCTACGACCTCGGCTGCGAGGTGGCGCTGATGGCGCGATTGCCCGGCGCGATCCCCGCCGGGCAGGTCATCGACGACATGACCAATCTGATGGATCTGGCCCCGACTTTTCTCGAAGCGGCCGGCTTGCCGCCCGATCCGAGTATGGCAGGACGAAGTCTCTGGCCGCGCCTGACCGGCCAAGCGGGGCCGACGGAGCGGGACTGGGTGATCATGGGACGGGAGCGGCACGTCGCCACGGCGCGCGACTGGAACCTCCCTTATCCCCAGCGCGCCATCCGCACCCGCGACTTCCTCTATATCCACAACTTCGCACCCGAGCGCTGGCCGATGGGCAACCCCAAAGGCATGGACGACCCGAGCGCTCCCGCCATCGCCTGGAAGGCGCTGGAGAACAACACGTTCGCTGCCTATGCCGACATGGACGCCGGCCCCACCAAAGCCTGGATGGTCCATCACCGTGCCGAACCCGAACATGCCGCCAACTTCCAACTCGGCTTTGGGAAACGCCCGCGGGAGGAGCTCTATGACTTGCGCGCCGATCCCCACCACAGGCACAACCTGGCGGACGATCCCGCACTGGCCGATGAACTGCGGCGGCTGCGCGAGTTGCTGATGGCCGAGTTGCGCGCACAGCGCGATCCGCGCGTTTGCGAGACCGACTGCCGCTATGAACACGCCCCCTACACCGACGTGGTGCAGAAGGAGCATCTGATGAACCGGGCGGAAGCGGCCGAACGGCTGGCCCGCGCCGGAAGCTGAAACCCATGAAAACAGACCCTTACCGATGAAGAACGTTGTGCAGGAATACCATGTCGGAACAGGCCACCCGCTGAAGACCATCTCAGCAGCGGCGGAACTCGCGCAGCCGGGCGACACGATCATCGTCCACGAGGGAATCTACCGCGAGGAGGTCAATCCGCCCCGCGGCGGAATCTCCGACGCCCAGCGCATCACCTATACGGCCGCGCCGGGAGAAAAGGTCGTCATCAAGGGCTCGGAGCGCGTCACGGGCTGGACGCATGTCGAAAACGACACTTGGAAGATCACCCTGCCCAACGAGTTTTTTGGTGCGTTCAATCCGTTGGCGGACTTGATCCGCGGGGACTGGTTTCATGCCAAGGACCGGGAGCATCACACGGGGGCGGTCTATGTGGACGGGCACTGTCTGACGGAGGCGCCGGACAAGGATGTCGTGCTGGGGCGGGCGGGAACGGGTGCGGTCGTGCGGGGCGACGACGTTTACCTGATGAGCATCGCCTGGTTGCAGCCCGCCGGAAATCCGGAGGGTAGAGTCTTGGCCTCGTCGGCCGCAGAGCGCCGGGGCACGAAAAATGCCGTGGGCGAACCGGACAACATCGACCTGGTCGGCTACATCCAGGACGGCGACTGGCTGGTGTTCGATGGTGTCGAATGTGGCGCCGAGAGCTATGAATTTCTCTTTCAGGTTTCCTCGGAGGGGCCGGCGGCGATTGAAATCCGTCAGGACAGTGCGGACGGCCCCCTGCTGGGCCGATGCAACGTCCCGAATACAGGCGGGTGGGAAAGCTGGAAAACCGTCAGGGCGGACATCGGCTGTCTCACGGGAGCCAACAGGGTGGCCCTGGTTTTTCGCGGCACATCGGAGGGGGCGGAAGCGGAGGAAGCCGGCGGCCTGGGTCTTGAAATCAGGGGTTGGTGGTATGGCGAGGTGGACGAGACGGGCACGACAATCTGGGCGCAGTTCAAGGATGGCGACCCGAACGAACGTGAGACCGAGATTAATGTCCGGCAGACGGTTTTCTACCCGCGGCAGCCGGGGCGCGATTACATCACCGTGCGCGGCTTCACCATGATGCACGCCGCGACCCCCTGGGCTCCGCCAACCGCCGAGCAGATCGGTCTCATCGGCACGCATTGGAGCAAGGGCTGGATCATCGAGAACAACACGGTCAGTCATGCACGATGCGTGGGCATCACCCTGGGCAAATACGGCGACGAATGGGACAACCGTTCGGAATCGGCGACCGCCTACAACGACACCATCCGGCGCGCCCTGGACCACGGCTGGAATCGGGAGACCGTCGGGAGTCACATTGTGCGCAACAACACGGTGGCCCACTGCGGGCAGGCGGGGATCGTGGGCAGTCTGGGCTGCGTTTTCAGCACGGTGGAGGGCAATGTTTTCGAGGACATTTACACCCACAAACTCTTTGCCGGGGCCGAGATGGCGGCGATCAAGTTCCATGCCGCGATCGACATGGTGATCCGGGACAACCTGATTCGCCGCAGCGGAGGGGGGGGCGCCATCTGGCTGGACTGGATGGCCCAAGGCACCCAGATCATCGGCAACCTGTGCTACCACAACCTCGTTCAGAACGTCTTCATCGAGGTCAACCACGGACCCTTCCTGTTCGCGAACAACATTTTCCTGGGATTCTTTCTCCGGAACTGGTCGCAGGGCGGGGCCTATGGCCACAACATCCTCCCCGGCGCGATTCAGGTGACCCCTCAAAGCCGGCAGACGCCCTGGCACCGGCCCCATTCGACGGAAATCGCCGGACTCTCGGACATTCCCGGCGGGGATGACCGGTATTGCAATAATCTGATGACCGATCCAAATGCCTTCGGGACCGTCGGGTCATACCCGGATATCGTCGTGGAAGACAACCAGCCGCTGCCGTTCGTCGAGGTCATCGAGAAAGACGACGGGGTTTATCTGGCGGTCGAGTGGCCCGAAACCCATCCGACGCGGGCCGTGACCACGGAACGTCTCGGGAAAACCCGCGTTTCCCGCGCCACCTTCGAAAATCCCGACGGCACACCGTTGACAATCGACCACGATTATTTCGGCCACCCCCGCGACCTTTCGGACCCCGGGGTGGGGCCCTTCGCCCGACTGGCGCCGGGACGGCATGAAATCAAGGTCTGGCCGAAATGAAGGGCGGGACCTTTGCCGGGAGCCTCTCAGCAAGGTCTCTCTGCGGCCTCCACCCAGCGCCCGGGAATGTGCACCCGGAAGGGTAGCGATTTTTCCCGCGCCAGAGATTGCTGCATTTCCAGAATCAACAGCTCCACCGCCGTTCTCGCCATTTGCGGTAGGTTGAGATCGATCCCCTGACCTCCCGCGCCTTGGGCATTGAGGAGGGCGACTTCCGGCGCATGACGGCGGGCGGGGTTCGGCTTGGTCACCCAGGGGTCACCGCTGATCACCGCGTCGTACCGTCCCTCCCGCAGCCAGTCCCTGTATTGCGCCCGCTGAGCCCGCTTCGAACCGGTCAGTTCCAAAGGCTGACATGTCTTAGCCGGGCCCCCGGTCAGAAATTGCTCCACATGGAAGGCGGCCCGGCGGACATGTCCGGTCCGCCAGCCATGGTCTCGGCTTTCGACCAGGCCGATTCGCCGCCGTCCCCGCTCCCACAGCATCCGCCAGGCCAGCCGCAGGTTGCCGTAAAAATCGAACTGCACGGTGTGGAGGTCGGGGTAAAGATGCTCCGGGCCGAAGGTCACCGCCTGAAAATCTCCCCCGGGCACATGGATCGCGTTGGGCTCGGCCCGCATCGCCGGAGGCGCCAGAAAAATTCCGCTGATGCCGCGGTTTCTCAGCGACCGGAACACGGCGGGGCCGCGCTGGCCGTCGGACCCGAGCCAGATGACTTCGATGGCCATGCCCCGCTCCCGGGCGGCCGTCTTCAACTCCCGGAACCATCCGGCATAAAAAGGATTTTCCACCAACCCGCCCTCCGTCGTCCAGTTGTGCAGCAACGCCACTTGGTTCCACCGGGTCGCGATCGGCCGGCCGCGCGTCCGGTAGTCGGCCAGCGCGCGCAAGGCCGGATCCGGCTCGTAACCCAACTCCGCGGCGCGCGCCCGCACTTTCCGGCGCGTCGTCTCTCCCACGCCCCGCGCCCCGCGCAGCGCCAGCGAAACCGCCTGCTGGCTGAGGCCAATATCCTCCGCCAGATCTTTCAGGGTGATGCGCCGGACCATGCTCCACCGCTAAAAGATTTACTGTTAAAGTAAATTCTTTTTTTGCCCCGGCGGCGTGTTTGGTCCACATAGGACGTCTATGACACAGTCGATCTACAGCGTAGAACAGCAAATCAAAGGTTTCGAAACGCAAGAGCACCACGCGGATGTCTGCGTGGTCGGCGGCGGCCTGGCCGGGCTCTGCGCCGCCGTGTCCGCGGCGCGCGGCGGAGCGAAAACGATCTTGATCCACGACCGTCCCGTGCTGGGCGGCAACGCCAGTTCGGAGGTGCGGATGTGGATTGTCGGGGCGCAGCAATACGGCGGCGCGGATGTCACCGAGACCGGGCTCCTCGAGGAAATCTATCTTGACAACTACCAGCGCAACCCGCGGCTGATTTATTCCATCTGGGACAGCGTCCTCTACGGGAAGGCGGCGTTCTGTCCGAACCTCACGCTGCTGCTGAACACCTCCTGCAACGGGGGCCGGATGGAGGAAGGCCGTCTGGCCTCGGTCAACGCTTGGCAGCTGACCAGCCAGATCCAGCACACGGTGCACGCCAAATTTTTCATCGACACCTCCGGCGACAGCATCCTGGCGCCCATCACCGGCGCCATCGTCCGCCGCGGGCGGGAGAGCCGCGCGGAATTTGGCGAAAGCATCGCTCCTGTGGCGGCGGATGACCGCACCATGGGAAACACCCTGCTCCTGCAATTCCGGGAAACCGAAGATCCCCAGCATTACACCGCGCCGGCGTGGGCCTACAAGTTTCGCGATCCATCGGAGCTGCCCAACCGCTATGGCTGGCATGGAGTGTCCATCCGCACGGACAATTTCTGGTGGCTGGAGATCGGCGGACTCAACCACACCATCCGCGATGCGGAGGCCATCCGGCACGAGTTGGTCAAGATCGGCTACGGCGTTGCCGATTATCTCAAGAATTATCACCCCGGCAAACAGAGCATTGAAAACTGGACGCTGGAGTGGATGGGATCGTTGCCCGGCAAGCGGGAGAACTTCCGGTATGTCGGCGACCACATCATGACCCAGCACGACATCGAGTCCGGCGGTCGTTTTCCCGACACCGTCGCCTATGGCGGCTGGTCCATGGACGACCACCACCCGGCCGGTCTCTTGTATCCGGGCAAGCCCACCATCTTCCACCGCTCGGCCTGTCCCTACGGCATTCCTCTCCGGTCGCTTTATTCCAAGAGCGTGCCCAACCTGCTCATGGCCGGGCGCAACATCTCCAACACGCATTCGGCCATGTCGAGCACCCGCACCATGGCGACCACCAGCCTGATGGGCCAGGCGGTGGGCACGGCCGCGGCGCTGTGCGTGCGCGGCGGTTATGACCCGGCCGCACTGTTCCCCGCGCATATCGCCGAGCTGCAACAGCGCCTCATGGATGACGACGTCATGCTGCCCGGACTGACCCGGCCAGTCAGCGAGCTGACCCACCTGGCCGCGCTGGGCGGCGGTGGCGAGGGCCACGATGCTTTGCGCGACGGTCACGACCGCACGCTGGGCAAGGTTGCTCATGCCTGGGAAGGGCCCGTGGGCGAGGGAATCACCTTCACCTGGCCGCAGGACAAGGAAATCGGCGGACTTCGACTGGTCTTCGACAGCGACCTCAGCCGGATCAAGCGCATGCCGTGTTCCCACCCCCGCCGCGTCGATCTGGTCGGGCCGCCGCCGCAGCTCATCCGCAACTACCGCGTGGAGGCGCAGGCGTCGGATGGAACATGGCGCGCGGTCGCCCACGAGACGGACAACCATCAGCGTCTGGTGCGGCTGCCGCTGGGCGTGCGGGCCCGTGCGCTCCGTGTCATCCCCGAGGCGACCTGGGGTGCCGAGGCGGCCCGCATCTTCAGCATCGACGTGTTACGGGAAGTGCCGGTGAGGGTCGGCAGCGTGCCGGAAGGGGAACGCTGGGCGCAGGTTGTCGCCCGCACACCGGAAATTGATCTGCGGCCCACCGAGGTGAAGCACGCCGCGTGCATTCTCGACTGGTACTGTTCCACGCCGCAGGCCAAGCCTGTCCGCACCCCGGTGCGCCTCTCCGCTGCCGTGGGATGGACCAAGGTCAAAGGGGATCACGAGGGCTTTGTCAATGTCCACGAACTCTTCCCGTCCGCCGACGGCATCGTCTTCCTCGCGGCACGCATCCGGGTCGCGCAGGCCGGCACCTGGGTCGCCTGTCTTGGCCACGACGGCGGCGCGGAACTTTTCGTGGATGGCCGTAGCGCGTTGCACCAGCCGGAGCTGGTCAACCCGGCGAAGATGGGCCGCTCGCGCGCCACGCTCGACCTGGCCGCCGGCGAGCACGAACTCGTGGTCGCCTTCGACCTGGCCGGCGGTAAAGGGTGGGGAATCTACTTCCACTTGGAGAGGCCCGAAGGCTCGACCGAGGGCGAATTGCCAACGATTCTGCCGTAACATCGGTAAGGCGCCGTGATGCGTATCCTCTACATCGACATCGATTCGCTGCGGCCCGATCACCTGGGCTGCTACGGCTACGACCGCCTGCGAGAACGTCCGGGCTTTCCTGAACGGCCAGCGGATCCATGTCGTGAACGGGCTATGAGGAGTCAACGATGAAACCAAGCATTACCATGAAACCAAGTATCACCCGCGCCATCTTCGCGATGGACGGCTACTGCGTCTGGGACCCCTCGCTGGTCACGGACGCGGAAGGCAAGCACCATCTCTTCTTCTCGCGCTGGCCGGTCAGCGCGGGTTTCGAAGCCTGGGTCACGCATTCCGAGGTCTGCCGCGCCACGGCGGAGACGCCCTTGGGGCCGTACCGATTCGCGGAGGTCGTGCTGCCGAAGCGCCCCGGCTACTGGGACGGCGATGTGACCCATAATCCGAGCGTCCAGTGCTTCGGCGACCGGTATTATCTTTACTACAACGGGAACCAGAGCGACGGCGGGTGGTGGGACCACCGGAACAACCAGCGCGTCGGCGTGGCGCTCGCGGATCGGCCCGAAGGACCATGGACCCGCTTCGACAAGCCGCTGCTCGACGTGACGCGCAGCGCTTGGGACGCCAAGGTCACGACCAACCCCTCATGCGCGCAGACCCCTAATGGCCGCTATATCCTCGTGTACAAGGGTGTCGGCGACCGGCTACCGCCGCCGAAGTACGGTCCGGTCCTGCACGGCGTCGCTTTCGCCGAACGGCCAGAGGGGCCCTTCGTGAAGCACCCCGATCCGATCTTTGCCACTGCGGATGCCGCCTTTCCCGGCGAAGATCCGTTCGTCTGGTGCCAGGACGGCCGCTACCACGCGCTGCTCAAAGATCAGGCTACTTACTATTCGCCCTCGCATAGGGCGATCGTGCGGTTTGAGTCGAAGGACGGACTCCATTGGAACTTGGCGGAGCCAGCGCTTTTCCAGGAGAAGGCCCTCCTCCATGCGAACGGCCAGCGCGAAGAGGTGCATCGGCTGGAACGGCCCTTCCTGTATTGCACGGCGGACGGGCCGGAGATCTTCTTCTGCGGTGTGAAACCGAGTGCCGACCGCCACGATTCCGTCATTGCCGCCATGTCGCTGAACCCCCGAAAATAGGGGTCACAAAAAACAGGTGCCAGGCTGATATTTGTGACAATCACTGCCATTTCTCAGAGCCTGTTATGCACTTTGGCGTTTCTCTGCGTTATTCGTTCGGCCAGTGTGATGTGCATACAGGCACCTGGCTCGCGTCTTGAGAATCGCCAAAATCCTCTCCTGCAAATGCCCGCCAAATTGTATGACAGGCTCTAAACTCTTTTATCCACAACTTCCTGCTTTTTCCTGCTTTTTGGATACCTGCTTTGACATTGCCCCTGCTTTCTTCTTGTCAAAGTCGACCTCTCACCAGCTTGATCCCCGCAAATTGTGTGAAGAACCAAAAATTTTAGTTTTTTAAATCCACTTGGGTCATTTGGGCGAATACCCTGGTTGAGGTTCAAAACATTCGACACCTTAAACAAAACAAAATATGAAAATCGTAAAAATTATTTCACTCGTGACGCTCTGTGTCGGGCTGATTGGTCAGGATGCACATGCGCAAGATAAAGACATCGTTGATACAGCAGTAGGTTCCGGAAGTTTCAATACCCTGACCGCTGCCGTGAAGGCGGCAGGACTGGTTGATGCACTTAAGAGCGAGGGACCCTACACTGTCTTTGCTCCCACCGACGAGGCGTTTGCCAAGCTGCCGGAGGGAACCGTTGAGGACCTGCTCAAACCGGAAAACAAGGAGCAATTGATTGACATCCTCACTTACCATGTGATCAAGGGAAACGTTCCCGCTTCTGTCGCCACTAATTTGAAGCAGGCCACTGCCTTGAACGACAAAGTGATTGCCGTGAAACTCACCGGTGATGGCTTGTTCCTGAACCAGTCCCGGGTGGTAAAAACGGACATCACGGCTACCAATGGCGTCATCCATGTGATCGACCAGGTCCTCTTGCCGCCGGCTGCAGCGGGGGAAAGCATGGGTTTTAAGGACAGTCGTGAGCTTATCCAAGCCGCGATAGCCATAGGTGTTCCGATGTATAATCATGGAAACACCAAAGGGTGTGCTGCCGTCTACCAGCTGGCGGCCCGCGCTCTTCTTTCAATGCCTGATACCCAGGTGACGGAAAGCCAGAAAAAGTGTATTCAAGCGGCTCTCATGAAAGTGAAAAATTCATATAGTAACTCGGACAATGCGTGGACTTTACGCGATGTTTTTGATGGCATGATGGCTGCAGACAATTAGATTTCACGCTGTGCCCGTGAGTCAAAAACTGCTCCCAGATGCTTCCGAAGGACCTTTTCTTCCTCATGTGG
The DNA here is from genome assembly GCA_964527025.1 of uncultured Chthoniobacterales bacterium. Classification (GTDB taxonomy): domain Bacteria; phylum Verrucomicrobiota; class Verrucomicrobiia; order Chthoniobacterales; family Terrimicrobiaceae; genus CAZGNH01. Next base: position 22,872 of record CAZGNH010000012.1, read on the forward strand.
CATGTGGCGAGTCCTGGGCAATGCAACAATGCGTGCACGCCTACGGGAATCTGGTTTGGAGTATTGTGCGCAAGTATCTGGGCAACCACCACGAGGCTGAAGATGTCGTCCAGGAAACGTTTGCTGCTTTATGGAAATCAGCCGGGCGTTTCAATGGTTCGCTTGCGGCAGAACCGACATTCGTCGGTCTGTTGGCCCGCCGCCGATCCATCGATTGGCTGCGCAGGAAAGGAAGGCAACCGGAGATGCTACCGATGACGGATGATCTTGAGGAAGCGTATTTCTACAAGCAATCCCCCGATCAGGCCCTTGACGGACGGCTTGTTATGGAGACGTTGACCACGCTGGGAGATGAACTCTACTCGTTATTTAAGCTTCATTTTCATGATGGGCTTTCCCATCAGGAAATCGCCGGGCAATTGCAGATCCCCCTGGGCACTGTCAAGACACGGCTTCGGCAGGGGTTGATCGAATTGAAAAGGCGGGTGACGGGTAAAAATGATGGAGGAGGGATGAAGCGATGACTAACGCACCACACAACGATCACGAGCGCTTTGAATTGCTGGAGGCTGGACGCGCCCTTGGCGATCTCACCACCGATGAATACAAGGAGTGGGAAAAACTGTCGGCGAAGTGCGGTTCAGATCAGGCATATGAAATGGACTACGCCGCCCTGGTTGGAACATTGGAAAGAGAATTTACACCCTCCGGGTCAATGCCTGGAAAGGTAAAATCTGCCTTGCTCGAAGCAGCAACTCTCTCCGGTAAAAAGGTCGTCACACAAGGACCATGGGTGCAACGCTTCGGCGGTTGGGCATTGGCTGCATGCCTGGCTGTCGTCGCAGGGATCTCATTCCTGCAGAAAAACGATTTACCAGGCGGCCAAACTCTGTTGGCGCAGGTTCAACGGCAAAATGATGTTGTCCGTGTCGAGTTCCAAGGTGACGATCAGTATCCCGGAGTGACCGGGCAGGCGTATTGGAGCGATCATCTGCAAAATGGGGTGATCGTTCTGCAGGGACTTCCCGCCAATGAGCCATTACGCAGCCAATACCAGTTGTGGATCGTTGACAAGAATCGTGACCGATATCCGGTGGATGGAGGCGTCTTTAATTACGCTGGACGGGACGGATCAACGATTATTTCCATTGATGCCAAGTTGCGGGTGGATACCCCGGAAGGATTTGTCATCACCGAGGAACTCCCGGGTGGGGTCGTTGTTTCCAGGCAGGATCGCGTGGTCGCCGTTGCCCTGGTCAATCAAGCGAAAGAGGGATAAGCCTTGAAAGGAGAATGGAATCGGGCCGGTTGGTGCCCCGACGCTGCTTTCACAACCTGTTTAGGGCAGTTTCAGTTTTGAGCCGCCCGGCACGAATGGCTTTGTGGATCGTGTTGGGTAACACCCCAAGCTGTGCCCCAATGGCGGGAACCCCCATTCCCGCATCCAGCAACTCTTGAACTTCCTCCAGGCGTTGTGCCGTCAGCTTATGGCCCTGCTGCGGCTTGGCCGGGCGAAAGAATCCCGCCGCCCCTTGTTTCCGCATTTTTTTACACGCTCGCTTCCCGCTGACCAATGGCACGCCAAAGGCCCTCGATACTTCACTTTGCGAGGCGTTGCCGTTGGCGATGAGTTGGCTGGTAAAAAACCGGAACGAACCAAGGTCATCCACCGGGTGACTGAAGACCGGAAGATGCCCGTTGAAATACCATACGGTGCCTTTCCTCTCCTGAAAGGCTAACTCGCTGGTAATGGGCGTGCTATTGGGTGGAAAAATTGGCAGTTGAACTTGCGGCATCCCTCTACTTCAACCCAAGACCCAAAATTCTTCAACCCGTTCATTCCTTTTCCTCACCCTCGTCCCTTTCACCCTAACAGGTCAGGATGTCTGAGGGTGCCGGTTTTGCACTGGGGGCATTGGCGCAGGTTAACTCCGTAAACCCGTTCGATGCGTTCGGTTGCGGTCTCGGTGTCGGGCGGGGGCGCGGTCTGCCCGATGAGTTCCCGGATGCGGGCCACAGCCTGTTTGCGCACGGCATTGCCCAGATAGCCATAGTGCAGGACACTGGTGAAACCAAGCTATCCCTCAAAACCGTGCCGTGGATCGCGTCCGAAGGTGTGCTGGGTTTTGACGACGCTTTGGAACAGCAGGGTGTAGCAGGTCATCTTGTTTTCCAGGATTATGGTTCCGCTGTGACACGAAGACGCATGAAACGTTTTAACACGTCATCCGACGAGATATTGTCACGGACCTTCAACAAAGTAGGAGTATTTACAAGAACGGTGACGTTTTGAGACCATTCCGAGAGGTCACCGCCCACCTCTACTGTGTAGGTTATATCGGGTTGCTGAGCCAAGCGGTTGATGGTTAGTGTCAGATAACCTTTTCCTTCATGATTTTCGAGGTATGCCATGGGTAATGCCATGGAATCGGCAATCAACGGATCGGTCCCCAGGGCATACTCGATGAGATTCGCGATCCCATCCGTATCAAAGTCATAATCATCCGCCGCGGTGCCGGCGTTCTCCGTGGTGCCGAAATATGACAGCCGCCAGTTTTGCAGCGCGGTGAGCGCGGTGGCGCTGGCGGTGGCCGGGCTGGATTCCCCGCCCGAGGAATAGGCGCTCACCCGGTAATAATAAAGCGTGCCGGCCACGGCGGTGGTGTCCGTGAAGGTGCCGGTGTTGGCCGCCGTGGTGCCGATCTCCTCGAAACCCGAGTCCAGGAACAAACTGCGCTGGATGCGGAAGCCGGTTTCATCCGACGAGGCGTCGGTCCAGGTCAGGGTGATCTGGGTGGAGGAGTTTGCCGTTGCAACCAGATTGGTCGGAGGCAGCGGAACGGCAGAGGGCAACGTGTAGTTGATGAAGAGCGTGGGCGCGATCGATCTTCCAGCCACCGCCTGGACCCCGCTGTCCACTGAATCTTTGCTGTCAAAGTTGGCGTTGGGATTTGTCCAGCTGGCGCCCGTGTTCACCAGCACCATCGAATGTTCCACATTGCCAGAGGAAAACATGGCCGGGTCCAGTGCGAAGTCGGCCGGGCGCCCGTTTTTGTAATTCCCCTTCTGTTGATGGCGGAGATAAAGGCCGGAGGTGTCGGTCGTCGGGCGATTGTTGAACGTGAGCTCGGACTCGCTCCACTCCCCCACCGCCCGGAAGACATCGAAACTGTTGGAGCCGTTGGCCTGCGCCTGGTTTTGGTTGTCATACATTCGTAAAGTGACCGATTGGACGACCGCCCCGGCAGGCAGAGAATTCACCGAGAATTTGAGATAATTGAAGTAGCCTGACGCGATGAGTAAATCAATTTTGCCGTAATTAGTGTCAGGAAAGCTACTCCGCACATAAGCATCCTCGGAAACGATTACCGCGATTTGTGCCTGCCCCGCGGGTACGGGCGGAGTCGGATCTGGCAGGAAGGTCTGGTTGTCCCCGCCGGTCGGCTGCTGCGGAACGGGGTGGGTATCGGTGCGGAACGGGTTGACCGGCAGGCCTTCGGCGCTGCAGAGGTTCGATTGCGGCGCCTGGATGAAGTTGTAGCGGATGTGGACGGGGTTGGCCACGTTCGGCGAACGGACCTGGATCCGGTTGCCGTTCACAATGCTGGCGGTCGCGTTGCGAAACCGGAGGTCGTCGCCGGCCAGCATGAACCCATTGACTACGGACTGCGTGTAATACCCGTCCACCTTGAGCCCGTTCGGAGCATCGTGGAATTCGATGGTCACGGTGTCGCCCTCGACGGTGTGACTTTTGTAGGAGGGGCTTTTATAGAGGACCTCCTCGCCGTAGGCCAAGGCCCGCGCGGCCAATCCGAAGCGGTCGCCGATGGGTTTTTTGTCGGTCGGGTGGATGTTGAACCACTCGAACAGGGCGTCGATCGTGACGATCTCGGCGGTGTTGGGCGTGTTGTTGACCGCCTTCGTCACGGCTTCCCGCATGTAGCGCCAATTCACAAGCCCCTTGTAGTCGAGACGGTCCCAAAATTGTGAAAAACTCGGCAATTGCGCGATGAGAAAGGTCAGATCCTGGCCGGACTTGTCCCGCCAGTCGGCGATCAGCGTCTGGAGGAGTTGATCGTAGATGGCGTATTGGCCGGCGTTGGACTCCCCGTGGACCCACATCGCACCCTTCGCGGAAAACGGGATCAACTCCCGCACATACAGATCGTAATTGAAACCATTCGTGTGCGTTTCCTTGGTTGCCGCATCTGGGTGCGCCGGCAGCCCCGAAGCGTCCATCGCTTCCGCGGAGGTGTAGGATTGGATCGGGACACCCCCGGTCGCGGTTTGCACGATGGCGACCGGGACATTGTATTGCTCGTGCAGGTATTTGGCGAAGTGAAGGCCGACGATGGACCACCGCTGATTGTTGGGTCTCGCTGAAAGCGGGGCCGCCTTGACCCATCGGGTGGACTTGACACCGTTTGTCACGGACTGTTCATAGAAACGGATCTGGCCTCCGAAATCATAGGTCTGCAGCATATCAAAGGTCTTGTCATCAATATCCTGGCCGACATGCCAGGCCATGTTGGACTGTCCGCCGGCCAGCCAGACCTCGCCGACCAGAACGTCGGTGAATGTCTTGGTGGAGGCCGATCCTGCGACGGTGAGGGTCTGACCTGTCGCATTGGCCGGCATGGCGGGTAGCTGGACCGACCAGTCCTCGACCGCGACCGTCGTCTCCACCGAGGCGTCCCCGAAAGTGACCGTGATGGTGTCGCCGGCAAAACTCTTGCCCCAGATATTGACCGGCTTGTCCCTTTGCAAAATCATTTCATTGGCAAAGATGGGCGGCAGGGTCAGGGAGGTTGTAGCGGCCGGGCTGGAAAACACGGGGACCATCATTCCTAATAGGGCGATCCAAGTCTTGATGCTTGACGATAGGTAATGCATAGGTAACAACACTACCCTGACACAAATATGCTACAACCAATTTTTTTATTGAAGGCACCGCCTCAATAGCCGTTCGGCCCCCTTTCTGGTAAATGGTATTCAGTTCGCACCTCTTCATTTTCTATTTTCTGCCACTCGCGCTGGCAGGCTACTATCTCACGCCATGGCGGGGGAAGCACATTTACCTGACGCTGGTGAGCTACCTGTTCTACGGGTGGGCGAATCCACTTTTTGTCGTGCTCATGTTTGCCTCGACGGTGGTCGATTATTTTGCCGGCCTCGTGCAGGCACACAATGGATGGAGGGGATGGGGAAAGGATCCGGGATTGCTGGCCGTGGATGGGCCGCGCTCGTGCACTCAAAAGATTGCGTTAACCTTGAGCATCGTGTCGAACCTCTCGTTGCTCGGGTTTTTCAAGTATTTCAACTTCGGCATCGACAACTACAATCTGATCTTGGCTGGACTCGGTCTGGCGCATTTGCAGCTCTACGATGTGTTGCGGATCACGCTGCCGCTGGGCATCAGCTTTTACACCTTCCAGTCGATGAGCTACTCGATCGACGTTTACCGCGGTCATGCGCGTGCGATGCGGAACTTCACGGACTTTTCCTGTTTCGTGTCGATGTTTCCGCAATTGGTGGCCGGGCCGATCATCCGCTTTGCGGAAATCGCCGACCAATTGCGGGCGAGGACGCACACGTTCGAGAAATTTGCCCGGGGCAGCGCCTTTTTCGCCATGGGCATGGCCAAAAAAATCCTGCTGGCCAACCCTTGCGGGAAAATCGCGGACATGGCCTTCGATGCGGGCTCGGTGGGTACGATGGATGCCTGGGTGGGGGTCGTCGGGTATGCGTTTCAGATTTACTTCGATTTCAGCGCGTATTCCGACATGGCCATCGGGCTGGGATTGATGATGGGGTTTGTTTTCGCGAAGAATTTCGACTCGCCCTACAAATCGGCTTCGATCACGGAGTTCTGGCGGCGCTGGCATATTTCGCTTTCGTCTTGGTTGCGCGATTACCTTTACATCCCGCTGGGGGGCAACCGGCTGGGCCATGCGCGGACCTATGCCAACCTGATGCTCGTGATGCTGCTGGGAGGACTCTGGCACGGCGCGTCATGGAACTTCATGATCTGGGGCGGCATTCACGGGACGATGCTGGCGGCCGAGCGAGCCATGGGGAAAGACTCGATTTACCGCCGGTTGCCGCACGCGGCGCGGGTCGCCGTCACGTTTGTCATCGTGCTTTTCAGCTGGGTGTTTTTCCGGGCGGCAGACCTGCCCTCCGCGCTGGCCTACTGCCGGTCGATGCTGGGGTTAACCGTCCCGCACCCCGGCGCCGGGCTGATCGACGGAGTCATCTACCAGCCCTACTATCTCGGGATGCTTCTGGTCGCGGGAGTCATTGCCTGGGGTGCCCCCCAGACCTGGGACTGGACGCGGACCATCACCCCCGCCAAGGCCCTGCTCATCGCCGTCCTCTTCTGGCTCTCCTTGCTTGTCATGACGACTCAGGCGTTCAATCCTTTCATCTACTTTATTTTCTAACCCATGCCCGAGACCCCTGACATCGAAGAAATTCCCACCCGCGAGGCGGTGGCCAAACGCGAGATCGGCGTGACCGCCATCTCGCCGGGACTGGCCGTGGCGCTGGTGTCATTCTTTGTGCTCACGATCTGCGGCGTGCCCGTCGCGCAGGTCGCCTATGAAGCCGCCACAGGGCGGGACCGGCAGTCGGCCCTGGAGATTTTGCCGGTGCTGCCGGAGGCGTGGCGCGTCCTGCGGGAAACAACCGGAGTATCCGGCATCAATCAGGGCATCTTTGCCGCCAATGGAGCGACGTTGAGCGGCATCAGCGCCTTCGAAGACACCCTCGAAGAGCGCTTCTTCGGTGCCGAGCGCTGGCTGCCCCATATGCAGGCCTTTTATCTCGAGTGGCTGGGCGTGGGTAATGAGCAGGTCTACCCGGGCCGCGACGGGTGGCTGTTCTACCGCCCGGACGTCGATTACGTGACCGGTCGTGGCTTCCTGAACCCGCGTGTGCTCACTGCAAGATCCCGCAGTGGAGACGCGACTGTCGGTGAGGCGGTGCAGCCGGATCCCCTCCCGGCCATCACCGCCTTCAACGCCGCGCTCGCGGAGCGCGGTATCCACCTGGTCCTGGTGCCGACCCCGGTCAAACCCTCCGTCGAGCCCGCTCTCCTTAGCGCTCGCTACGAGGGGCGCGACCGCCATGCACTGCATAATCTCTCTTTTCACGACTGGGTCGACCGCCTTCGGGCGGCCGGGGTGGACGTGTTTATGCCCGGCGACGCGCTGGTGACTTACCGGGAGAAATCCGGCCAGCCGGCATATCTCGTCACCGATACGCACTGGACCCCCTCCGCCATGGAATCGGTCGCGGAACACCTCTACCGGCACCTCAAGACGACTGGACACCTCGGCGCGTCATCAGAACACAGCCTGCGGCGCGAAGCACTCGAGATTGACGGTCGCGGTGACATCGCTGCCATGCTCAAACTGCCTGCCACCTCGGAGCTTTTTGCGGAAGAACGCGTCACGGTCCACAAGGTGCTCGGTGTCGATGGGGCGCCGCTGCGCTTCGATCCGGATTCGGAGGTGCTCCTGCTCGGGGACAGCTTCTCGAATATTTTCTCCCTCGCAGACCTTGGCTGGGGCGCGGCAGCCGGCCTGGGCGAACAACTCTCCTACTTCCTGGGCCGCCCCATCGCCGCGATCCTGCGCAACGATGCCGGGTCGTTCGCCACCCGTGAGATCCTCGTCCGCGAGATGGCCAGGGGGAATGACCGTCTAGCGGGCAAGCGGGTCGTGGTCTGGCAGTTCGCCGAGCGGGAACTGGCTCTCGGGGACTGGAAAATCCTGCCTCTGCCGGAGGCGGCCCCGTCGGCAAATCAAGAGTCAGGGCCGTCTTCCGGGCCGGCCCCGGCTGCCGGCTTTCTGGTGCTTGATCCGGCAGCGGACCCGGTGCGTGTCCGCGGTCGCATCGCGTCGGCATCTCCGGTGCCCCGTCCGGGCACGGTGCCCTATCGTGATCACGTCATGACCCTCCACCTCGTGGAGATCGAAGGGCCGGGCATCAGCCAAGGATCCCAGGCGCTGGTCTATTTGTTCGGCATGCGCGACAACATCCAAACTGCTGCGGCCGCGTGGAGGCCGGGAGAGCGTGTTGCGCTCGACCTGCGTGCCTGGGAGGATGTGGCGCCCGATTACGAGCGATTCAACCGGAGCGAACTCGACGACATCGATCTCCAACTCGAAATCCCCACATGGGGAGACATCATCTCCAACCCGACGCCATGAAACAATCCTTTCCACCCCACTGTCCCGCCCGGGGATGGGAAACCGTCCCTTGCCGGGCTGGCGCTCGGGCCCTTGTGAGTGTATCACTGCGGGAATGGATTCCCCGACGAACCCTCTGAAAAAAAGACCAAACCATGGATAAGCGAACAATCCCCAGCCTGCTATGCTCTTTCTGCTGTATTACCGCCTTGGCCTCGGACGGCGACGATCCGGGGGCGGCTTTCCGTGCTGAATGTGCGAAGCTAGCGGACGTCGGCGAGGCTATGACTGTCCCCGGGTTGGACGGCTGGCTCTTCCTGCGTGCGGAGTTGCGTCACATCGGCGTGGGACCGTTCTGGGGTGAGGCCGCAGCCAGGGTTTCCCGGGCCAGTTCGCCCGAGAGGGCCGACCCGCTGCCCGCGATCGTGGACTTCCACGAACAGCTCAAAGCCATGGGGATCGAGCTAATCCTCGCGCCCGTGCCGTGCAAGGCACTGGTCTATCCTGAGAAACTCGGCGGTCCGGCCGGGGGGCGGATCGATACCGTCCACCAAGAGTTCTACAAGCTGCTTGCAGACAAGGGCGTGACGGTGCTCGATCTGGCCGAAGCCTTCGCGCAGCAGAAGGGGAAAGCCGACTCGCCCGAGCTCTACTGCAGGACTGATACGCACTGGTCGCCCTATGCCTGCGAAGTGACCGCGAAGCTGATCAAGGAGCAGCTCGGCAACCCCGACTGGCTGCCGGACAAGCCCGGTGGCTTTACGGTCTCTGCCGAGAAGCGCACGATCGTCGGCGACTTGACGGAGGGCAATGGCTCCGAGGAGTTGCCTGTGCGCGTGGTGACATCTGCAGGCGGTGCCTCGGTCGAGGATAAGGCCAGCCCGATCGTTCTGCTCGGCGACAGTCATACGCTGGTCTTCAGTGTCGGCCAGGAACTGCACGGCACGGGCGCGGGGCTCGCCGACCAACTCGCGGCCGAGCTCGGCATGCCCGTGGATGTGGTCGGTGTGCGCGGCTCCGGTGCCACCCCGGCCCGCGTCAACTTGCTGCGCCGCGCCAAGTCCGACCCCGCCTACCTGGCCGACAAGAAAGTCGTAATCTGGTGCTTCGCCGCGAGGGAATTTACGGAGAGTTCCGGCTGGTCGTTGGTGCCTTTGAAGTAGAGCGTGTCATGCACGTTTGACGGGCGCTAATTTCACGTTTGCGTTCAATGCCGCACCTCGATGATTTGATAACCGTTCAGGACCGGTAGCGTGAATTGGATGCGACCGTCCTTCAACTCAAACGGCAGTTCCTTCCCTTCCGGCACGCAACGCACCGAGCGGACCGGCTTGTCGGAGCGCAGGGAAATCTCCACGCTATGCAGCGGGATGATGTCCTCGATGGTGTCGCAGGTGTGGTTGTTGCGGCGGCCGATATAGTTGAGCAGGTGAAGCAGCAAGCGGCCTTGGGCTTCCTGACGGGTCACGGTCGCCACCAGACTCTTCGGCGCGTTGGCGACCTTGAGCAGCGGCTCCGGTAGCAGGCGATCCACCACGCCTTTCACCATCTGGCGCACCCACTGCGGCGCGTTGAAGCCGTAGAGCGAGAACAGCGGATGCGAAATGTAGCCGGTTGATCCGGTCATCACCACCGCCGGCGCGTATGCTTTGCCGGTGCTCGGCGCGTGCCGGTGGCTGCAATAGTGTTCCCAGGTGCGGTTGAAATAGGGCGCGACCATTTCCGCGATGACGCTGGTGCCGGGCTTGGCCGAAACCCGGCGTCCCCGCACGTCATGGATCATGTCTTCGGCTTTGACATCCTGGGGCTGCTGATTCCTGCCGCGGTCGTTGTAGCAGGCGTACTCGGTGGGATTGAGCCCTGCTCCAAAGTCGGCACCCGGCTTGACAAACGGAACATCCCACTCGTCCTCACCCTCATACGTGACGCCGAGATCGACAGCAAAGCCGCCGCCGTCGGGTGTGAGCCCGGCGCGGTCATTGGCGATGACTTTGCCGCCGCCGGCGATGAAGGCGTTGATCTTCTTCGCGAGCGCGTCATCGACCGGGATGTTCTCCACCAGCACCAGCAGCTTGTAGCGGGAGAAGTCAGCTTCGGTGTCGACGATGTCGAACTGGTGCTTGAGTTCCTGGAAGATGTGGACGGCGCCCTCGATATCCCTGGTGATCGCTTTGTGCGTGCCGTTGCCGAAAATCGCTTCGGGGGTGAGCAACGCAATCTCGGCGACTGGCGAGGCGTCCGCCAGCCAGGGTTCACGCTCCTCGACCTGCGAATAGACCGAACCGATGAGGTTGTAGGTGTGTTCGCAGATTTTCCCGCGGGGATGCAACTGGTCGCCGATGCAGCACTTGGCGCCGTTGGCCAACATCGAGAAGCATTCGAATTCCAGGGCCTCCCGGTTTTTGAAAGAATGGAAATCTCCCCAGGCGGTGTAGAACTTTCCGGTCATGCCCAAGACCTCTTTCCCGAGCGTGCGCGCGAAACGCACGCTCAAGGGGAAGTGAGTGTAGCCCCAGGCGTAGGGCAGGCTCTCCAGCTCGAAGTGGGTGTAGGCCTCCGCCGCCGACCGGGTCTTCGGCCCCACATGTCCGGCGTTGTAGAAGATCAGGGCATCGGGCTCCAGAGAGCGGACATGCGCTGTCATGTCCCTCTTGAAGCGGTCGAGCACGCCGAAGTAATACTCCCGGCGCTGCTCCTCGTCGGTGACATCCACGCCCCGGGCGATCATGTCCCGGCGGCAGGTGGTGCAACTGCAGTCCTGCGGTAGGAGAATGTCGAACCAATAACCGTCGCCCGCGCCAGCCAGATCCGCTGAAATATCGCTGACATGCCGGAAAAGCCAGTCGCGGTAGGCCGTGTTCACGCAAAGGAAGCTGTAAAACCCGGCGGAATTGGGCCAGCGGCCCGGGATCTTGGCGACGGTGTCCATGCAGCACCACTCCGGATGGGCGTCGGCCGTCTGGGCGTCCCACTGCACCGTGACATAGACCGGGGTCTTGATCCCGCGCGCCTTGCAGGCGGAGATCTGCTCCTTCAAGAGGTTGCGCTTCAGGCCGGGATGCTTGCGTTCCGGGAAAGCCTTGGTGTCGTAATACATCCAACCGTGATGGCAGCGGGCGAAAAGGTTGATTGAATTGACTTTGGCCCGGACCAGCGTGTCGGCAAATTCAGCGGGGCTGAAATCCCCGCCGATATCCTCGATGGACTCGTGCGTATGAAAATCGAGATGAATCTGGCGAAATGGTATTAAACTTTTCAAGTTGGTATTGTGCTACGAGGGGATGTTTTGATTTGTCCAGCGAAAAGTGGTATTGCCGCTTTGGTGCGGTTTAAGGTTCCTATTTCCCATGAACGTTAAAAACAACGTTCTGTGAGATCGATATTCAGGCTCCGCAATACCGTTGTGAATCGAAGCGGTCGGTCTGCGCCAGGCGCTGCACGAGGCGGGCGAGCAGCGCGGACTTGCGGCCTTGCGCCTTCGGCTCGTTCCAGAGATTGCGCAGCTCGTGCGGGTCGTCGGCGAGGTTGAAGAGCACGCCGTCGTCGAAGCCGCCGTAGAGCACGAGCTTCCAGTCGCCGTCGATCAGGCCGCGCAGACGGCAGACCGGGGCGTCGCCGAGGTCTTCGTCGTATTCCATAACGAGCGACTCGTGCGGCGCGTGGGGTTGACCTTCCAGGAAGGGGCGCAGGGATTGGCCGGCCGGCGGCAGGCGGTTCATCGGCCCCGGTCCGCGGGTGTCCAGCGCGAGCGGATCGAGCCCGGCGTAGTCGAGGAAGGTCGGCGCCAGGTCGAGCAGGCTCACCGGAGTCTGGCACACGCCGGGTTGCACCCCGGGCCCGGCTGCGATGAACGGAACCCGCCAGAGTTCCTCGTAGGGCCAGGCGCCCTTGTAGAGAAGGCCGTGGCCGCCAAGATACTCGCCGTGGTCTGCGATGAAGAGGACGATGGTGTTCTCCGCCTGGCCGCTCGCTTCCAGCGCCGCCAGCACGCGGCCCACATTGGCATCGACATGTCTGATCATGCCGTAGGTCTGCGCCAGAATCTCCCGCATCTCGGCCTCATGTTCCGGTCCGGGGCGCCCGGATTTGCCGGCGAGAAAGGCGCAGGGCTCG
>CAZGNH010000013.1:0-3243 GCA_964527025.1 uncultured Chthoniobacterales bacterium
GATAAAGTTGGTGATCCAGTTGAGTTGGGTTTGGTCCATACGTCAGCCTCTTTTCATCCCGGCAATGGATCCGAACGGACGAAAATTATCTGGTGTTTCAGGGCGGAGTGGTTGGTGGCACACAACTGCTCAACCGTGTCAAATTGAAAGTATTTTGACGAGAAAAACCCCAGGCCGCGGCGAGCGCCGGTTGGAAGATGGAAGCCCGGAGGCCTACCGTTTCCACCGGAACGAGGTTCCCTGGTGAATGACGAGAGGTTCGGTGAGTTGGACGGGGGGCGGGACTTTGTGGATGCGGGTTTGGGGGACGGCGATGGTGCCGAAGCCGGAGGAGAAGGCGGGGAGTTCCCGTCGGCTGGTCGAGATGATGATGACAGGCGGGCCCCAGCCAAACGTGTTCCACCCGAAGCCACGGCCATAACCCGGTCCCCAACACGGGCGCGGAACGGGACGCACGCAGGGCCATGGAGCCGCCGGCCGGCCCACGGCGATCTCGATGCGTGATCCGGCGCGGGCGAACGGGGAAACCCCGAGACCCGCCAGACACACCACCGTGAGCATGGCACGTTTCATGGCCGGTGAAACCTCGCCCAACCGGGGCACGAATGCAAGGGGCGCGTCAGAATGGCGGCGGAGGTTCGGGATGCCGCCGGCACAGGGTGCAGATGCCGTCCCCCATGTGGTGTGGTGCGGTTGTGTGCAGAGTGCGGGTCAGACGACGCCCTGGTCGAGCATGGCGTCGGCGACTTTGGTGAAGCCCGCGATGTTGGCACCCGCGACATAATTGCCGGCAAGGCCGAATTCCTCGGCCGTGCGCACGCAGCTCTCGTGGATGTTTTTCATGATTTCCCGCAGGCGTCCATCCACTTCCTCGCGGCTCCAACTCATGCGCATGGAATTTTGTGCCATTTCGAGACCCGAGGTGGCCACGCCGCCCGCGTTGGCGGCCTTGCCGGGCCCGTAAAGGATTTTGGCCCCGAGAAAGAGGTCGACCGCTTCGGGGGTCGAAGGCATGTTTGCACCCTCCGACACCACGCCACACCCGTTGCCCAGCAGCGCCCGCGCATCGTCCGCATCGAGCTCGTTCTGCGTCGCCGAAGGAAAGGCACAGGTGCAGGGGATCTGCCACGGCTTCAGGCCGGCATGGTATTCGGCCCCGAATTTTTCGGCATATTCGCGGATTCTTCCGCGGCGCACATTCTTGAGGTGTTTGACGAAATCGAGTTTTTCGCGGGTGACCCCCTCCTTGTCGTGGACGCTGCCATCGGAATCCGAAAAACTCACCGGCACGGCCCCCAAATCCATCAGTTTCTCGGCCGTGAACTGCGCGACATTGCCCGAACCGGAAATCACGCACCGCCTGCCCTCGAGGGATTCCCCGCGGGTTGCCAGCATCTCGGCGGCGAAATAGACCGCCCCGTAGCCCGTGGCTTCCGGACGGATGAGCGATCCACCCCACTTGAGGCTCTTGCCGGTCAGCACGCCGGTGAATTCATTGCAGACGCGCTTGTATTGCCCGAAAAGGAAACCGATTTCCCGGGCGCCGACCCCGATATCGCCGGCAGGCACGTCGGTATCCGGGCCGATGTGGCGCGCCATCTCGGTCATGAAGCTCTGGCAGAAGCGCATGACCTCTGCATCGGATTTTCCCTTCGGGTCAAAATCCGATCCGCCCTTGCCGCCGCCCATGGGCAGCGAGGTGAGCGAATTCTTGAACACCTGCTCGAAGCCGAGGAATTTGAGGATGCCGAGATTGACACTGGGGTGGAAGCGCAGACCACCCTTGTAGGGACCGATGGCACTGTTGAACTGGACGCGGAATCCGCGGTTCACCCGCACCCGTCCGGCGTCGTCGGTCCACGGCACCCGAAAGACGATCTGCCGCTCGGGCTCGACAAGGCGTTCGAGAATCCCCGCCTCGGCATACTGCGGACACTGGGTGATGACCGGCCCGAGTGAATCGAGCACCTCGCGGAGGGCCTGCAGAAATTCGGGTTCACCGGCATTGCGCGCCGCCGCAGTTTCGAGCACTTGGGAGAGGATGGGAGAATTCATGGAAGAGCCTGTTTTCTGAAGTGTGCACGCCGTACCCGCAAGACTTTTTTGCCATGCGCCCGCCGACACCTCAGAACCTGTGAAACAAGCAGGATAAACAGCGGTGGAAAAGCTTTCCGCCGTCGGCCAAATCTGATTACATCCGCGGCTCAACCCCGATATTCCTCCATGCATTTGCTCGACTGGCTCCTCCTGCTGATCCCGATCACGATTGTTCTGACGATCGGCATCATCATGCAAAAGCACATGAACAGCGTGGCGGACTTCATGGCCGGGGGGCGTTTGGCGGGCCCCTATTTGCTGGCGGTTTCCCGCGGGGAGATGCAGGCGGGAGCGGTTGTGTTTGTGGCCCTTTTCGAAGTCATCGCGCGGGCGGGCTTCACGATCACGTGGTGGCAATGGGTTGCCATGCCGGTTGCGTTGGTGGTGGCCATCTCGGGATTTGTCGTCTACCGCTACCGGGAGACGAGGGCCATGACCCTGGCGCAATTCTTCGAGCTGCGCTACAGCAAGCGCTTCCGGGTGTTTACGGGTATGCTCGGGTTTTTCGCCGGCATTGTGAACTACGGGATCATCCCGGCAGTGGCCGCGCGCGCGATGGTTTACTTCCTCGGGCTGCCGGTGACCCTGTCGGTCTTTGCCTTCGAGGTTCCGACCTACATCCCCCTGATGGCCCTGTTTTTGACCATCACGCTTTTTATCACTCTCTCCGGAGGCTTGATCACGGTGATGATCACCGACTGTGTGGAGGGCATCATGTCGCAACTCTTCTATTTGGTGATCATCGCGGCGCTGTTGCTGATGTTCAGCTGGGATCAAATCTCCGAGGTGCTGAGCAACCGCCCTCCCGGCCAATCGCTCATCAACCCTTTTGATTCGCTCGGGCTGAAAGATTTCAATTTGTGGTATGTGTTGATGACGACCTTTGTGGGGGTTTACGGGACGATGGCATGGCAGAATGCCAGCGCTTACAACTCGGCGGCCATCACTCCGCACGACTCGGTTATGGGCGGCATCCTCGGCCGGTGGCGGGAAATGGGCAAAGTCGCGCTGGTGACCCTGCTGGCCATCTGCGCCATGACCTTCCTCACCCACCCGGACTTCGCACAACTCGCCGCGCCCGCCCACGACAAAGTCGCGCAAATTTCCGATCCCCACACGCAAAAGCAAATGGAAATCCCCATTGCC
>CAZGNH010000014.1:0-2332 GCA_964527025.1 uncultured Chthoniobacterales bacterium
CGGAGGGGTTTTATGTGGATGGATCGCGGGGGGTCCACCTCGGGCACCGCAGGCTCTCGATCATTGATTTGGACTGCGGTTCGCAGCCGATGGCGACCGCCGACGGCGCCGTGCGGATTGTCTTCAACGGGGAAATTTACAACCATGCGGATTTGCGGGCCGAACTGGAGGACCGCGGGTGTGTTTTTTTGACCGACCACTCGGACACGGAGGTCCTGCTTCACGCGTACCGGACGTGGGGGGAGGAATTCACCGGCCGCCTCAACGGGATGTGGGCTTTGGCGATTTGGGATGCGCCGCGCTCGAGACTCTTTTTGAGCCGTGACCGGTTCGGCAAAAAGCCCCTGTATTGGTTTGCGGGGGGCGGTGTCTTCGGGTTTGCCTCCGAGCTGAAGGCGCTCATGGCGCACCCGATGTGCCCGCGGTCGGTCTCCGAGAGCGCCCGGCGGAAATTTTTTGCGTATGCGCTCATTCCGGCGCCGCACTCGGCCATCGAGGGGGTCTGGAAGCTGCCGGGTGGACACCACCTGACCCTCGATCACGTTGGGTCGACCCCGCGCGTCGTGAGGGACTGGGAATTCCGGATCGAGCCGCGGGAGACCGGTGCGAGTGACGACGACCTTGCCGCCGAGCTGCGCGAGACGCTTGAACGCGCGGTGCAGCGGCGGTTGATGTCCGACGTGCCGCTGGGGGTTTTCCTGAGCGGGGGGATTGATTCGAGCGCGGTGGCGGCCCTTGCCGCGCGGCACGTCGACCGGTTGCGCACGTTTTGCATCGGGTTCAACGAGCCGACCTTCGACGAATCGGCTTTTGCGGCGGAATCGGCCGCCCTCATCGGATCCGACCACCGGTGCGAAATCCTCGATCTCGGGAAGGCGCGCGGGATGCTCCCCGCGTTGTTGGGTGCGGTCGACGAACCGCAGGGCGACAATTCGCTCCTGCCGACGTGGCTCCTGAGTGGATTCACGCGGAGGCACGTGACCGTGGCCCTTGGCGGCGACGGCGGCGACGAGCTCTTCGCCGGCTACGACACCTTCCGCGGGTTGCACATGGCCGCCGCCTACCACCGCACCGTCCCCCGGATCCTCCACGCCGGCATCCGCGCCCTCATTGCACGCCTCCCCGTCTCGCACAGCAACCTGAGCGCCGACTTCAAACTCAAACGCGGCATGCGCGGCGCCTCGCATCCCCCGCAATTCTGGAACCCCGTGTGGCTGGGTGCGCTTGAACCGGGTGAGATCGCCGACTGGTGCGGCGGGCCGGTGGATGCCGAGGAATTGTTCAGCGAGGCGGTCGGGGTGTGGGACGGGTGTGCGTCTGCCGATTTGGTGGACCGGACCCTCGAATTTTACACACGCATATACCTGCAGGACGGGATTCTGGCCAAGGTGGATCGCGCGAGCATGCTGCACGGGCTCGAGGCCCGCAGTCCGTTTCTCGACATCGAGGTCGCCGACTTCGCCCGCCGCCTCCCCCACCGCTACAAACTGCGCGGCGGCACAACCAAGTGGATTCTCAAGCGCGCCTTGGGCGACGTGCTGCCTGCGTCCGTCATCAACCGCAGGAAAAAGGGTTTTGGCACGCCTGTTGGAGCATGGTTCCGGCAGGGTCTCATCGGCCCGCAGGCGCGCGACCCGTTTGTCACCGTCCGGGTTGCGGATCACCGGGCAGGGCGCAGCGACGAGCGCCTGTTTTTGTGGTGTCAGCTTGCCTTTGAGGAATGGGAGCAGAGTCTATGAAAATCCTTGTCCTCAACTACGAGTATCCGCCGGTTGGAGGGGGGGGCGGGCGGCTGGCCGAGATGATGTGCGCGGCCTTTGTTGTGCGCGGGCATGCGGTGCGAGTGGTGACCGCCGGTGTCGGGAACCTGCCCCGCACCGAAACACGCGACGGAGTCGAAATCCTGCGCCCGCGGAGCTTCCGCAAACGCCGGGACACGTGCACGGTGCCCGAGATGGGTCTCTACCTCGCAACAGCCCTGCCCGCCGCACTCGCCCTTGCACGCACATGGAAGCCGGACGTTGTCCACGCCCACTTTGTCGTGCCCACCGGTCTGCTTGCGCTCTCCTTGCGACGGCTCGCGGGGGTGCCGTATGTGATCACCGCCCACCTTGGTGACGTGCCCGGCGGGGTGCCGGAGCAGACGGGCGGGCTGTTCCGGCTGGCGCTCGGACCCGCCCGCGCTGTCTGGAGGAATGCATCCGCCCGTACCGCCGTGAGCAACCATGTCGGAACCCTCGCTGCGGATGCGTTCGGCAGCCTGCCGGAAATCATCCCCAACGGCATTCCGCCACTGCCCCCCCCGCCGCCGCGCGCCTCCCCGCCGGCCACA
>CAZGNH010000015.1:0-1708 GCA_964527025.1 uncultured Chthoniobacterales bacterium
CGGAACCTCAATCGTTCCTTCCACTTCATAACGCGGGCCGAAGGGAGTGCCCTTGGTCTTGACAACTTCATGGCGCCGCCCGTGCTTGCGAAGCGCCGCGCAAGCTGTTCTGGATTTTCAACCCGAAAGCCAAAGCTCCCAAAAAACCGCGCTTTGCTTGCACCCAGGGGATGCCCCGGGTTCAGCAGGTAGCCGACAATCTTTTCATTCTCAACGCGGGCGATGTCTGCATTGGGAAGTTTCATCCCCGGGCGGGGGGAATCAGCGCACGAGGTAAGGGCCGACATCGAACTGGTCGCCGACGTTGATGGCATCGAATCGTTCGCGATTGTTGAGCCAGACCTTGTAGGGTTTGCGTGTGCGGTCGGGCTGGGGCACCTCGACGGTCAGGATGAATTCCCCCTCGACACGTTGGGCATTGACCTCGCCCTGCCTGCCGATGGACACCTGAAGCTCGGGAGCAGACGCGGGCACAAATTCCTTGCTCACGACCGTTCCGGTCATGCGCGCATCACGGATGGCCGTCCCGCTTTCGAAGATGGCAAGGTAGACAAAGCCGAGGATGACCACCCCCAGCAAAATCAGCATGACGATCAACCGGGGGGACGTTTTGGGTTTGACAGTGCGCGGGTCCATATGGGGGGTTTTCTTACCACAGGGGCCGGGCGCCTGCCCAACGAAAAAACCTGCTCTCAGAGCGCCTCGCGGATGGCGGCACCCATGGATTTGGTGTCGACGAGCGATGTTTCGGGTGTGTGGATATCGGCGGTGCGGAGGCCTGCGGCGATCACGCGGCGGACGGCCTGCTCGATGGCGGTGGCGGCATCCTCGTTGCCCGCGGAATACCGCAGCATCATCGCAGCGGACAAGATTTGGGCGATTGGGTTGGCGATGCCCTTGCCGGCGATGTCCGGGGCGCTGCCGCCACTGGGCTCGTAGAGTCCGAAGCGGCGGCCCTCTCCGGCCTCGCCGAGGCTGGCGCTGGGCAGCATGCCCAACGAACCGGTGAGCATGGCCATTTCGTCGCTGAGGATGTCGCCAAAGAGGTTTTCGGCGAGAATCACGTCGAAGGCTTTCGGGTTTTTGATTAGTTGCATGGCGGCATTGTCCACGTACATGTGGTCGAGGCGGACGCCGGGGAATTCGGGTGCCAGGTCCGAGACGATGCGCCGCCAGAGGATGCCGTTTTGGAGGACGTTGGCTTTGTCGATCGAGGTGAGTTTTCCGCCGCGGGCGGCTGCGGCCGCATAGGCCACCCGCGCGATGCGGCGGATCTCGCTTGCGCGATACACCATCGTGTCCACGGCCACCTCCTCGCCGCCCTCGATCCGGATCCCCTTCGGCTCGCCGAAATACAGCCCGCCGGTCAGCTCGCGCACACACAGGACGTCAAACCCATCCCCGACAATGCGCGGATGCAGCGGCGACGCATGCGCCAACTCGGGCAGACACACCGCCGGCCGCAGATTCGCAAAAAGTCCAAAATGCCTCCGCAATGGCAGCAGCGCCCCCCGCTCGGGTTGCCCGGCAGGCGGCAACCCCTCCCACTTCGGCCCCCCCACCGACCCGAACAAAATCGCATCCGCCTCTTCGCAGGCGCGCAACGTCTCCTGCGGCAACGCCACCCCGCATGCGTCAATGGCCGCCCCACCCACCGGGTGGCTGTCACAGGTGATCTCCATCCCGAACTTCTCCCCCGCCACCCGCA
>CAZGNH010000016.1:0-1580 GCA_964527025.1 uncultured Chthoniobacterales bacterium
GACAGCCTCGCGGACCTCTTCCTCGATGCCACCCGGGCGGATGCCGGTTTTCGTGCGGAGGCCAATCCAGACTTCGATCCTGCCATGCCGTGGGCCGAACCGCCAAAGTTGCTCGTCGGGAAACTGCACACCGCCGCAGACGGCTCGGGTGACACGCAGACCGCCACTCTGCGTCCGATGGGCTCGACCCTCCTGCGTCGCGCCGCCTTTCCCGTCAAGACATCGGCAAACCCATGATAAACGCCACGAAACCGAAAATGCGAAATCCTCCGATGAAAAGTTTTACCCGGACTTTTTGCCGCGCCGCCGCATGGGTCGTGCTCGCGGTTGCGGCGCAGGCCGGGCAGGCCGCACCGGAGCGGACGGACAGCGTGGTGTTCACGGGCGGAAAAGAAGGCTACGCCTGCTACCGCACGCCCGCGTTGGTGGTTTCGTCCGAGGGCACGGTGCTGGCCTTTTGCGGCGGGAGGGTGAATGACCACCGCGACGAGGGTGACATTGACATCGTGCTGAAGCGTTCGACCGACGGGGGGCGCACGTGGGGTCCGCTGCAAGTGCTGGCGAACGACGGCCCCAACCCCTGCAAAGGCCCCACGCCGGTCGTTCTCCCCTCGGGGCGGATCCTCCTGCTCTACTTGTGGAACAAGGCCATTCCCGCGGAGAAAGACCGGACCACGCGGGAGGTCTATGTCATGTCCTCGGACGATGACGGGCTGACGTGGTCGGAGCCGCGCAACATCACCTCGTCGGTCTATCGCGAGGGCTGGCGCTGGTATGGGTTGGGTCCGTGCCACGCGATCGTCAAGACGCACGAGCCGCACCGCGGGCGCATCGTGGCGGCGGCGCGGCACAACACCGAGACCGGCCCGACGCGACCGCACGTGATTTATTCCGACGATGACGGCGAGACGTGGCACATCGGCGGTATCGTCGACCGCACCAAGGCCACCGAGAGCACAATCGTCGAGTTGTCCGACGGCTCGCTGATGATCAACTGCCGCAACCAAAGGAATGACGAAAACCACCGCGTGGTGGCGATCAGCCGCGATGGCGGGGAAAGTTTCGGCCCGGCCCGGCTGGAGAAGGCGCATCCGGAACCGCGCGGCTGCCAAGGCAGTCTGGCTTTTCATTCCCTCAACGCGGAAACCGGGCGCGGCAATATCCTCTTTTCCACCCCCGCCAATGAAGAGATCCGCTCGGACGGCACCTTGCAGCTAAGCACCGATGATGGGGAGACCTGGACCAGCCGCTACCGCTATGCGCCCGCCCCGGCGCCGTATTTCACCGGCTACTCGGACATCGCCGTTTTCGCCGACGGCAGCATCGGCGTGCTCTACGAGCGCGGCGAATACACGGAGGGGGAGTCGAAGGGCGGGCGCTATGACGAAATGGCGTTCGTGCGCGTGCCCTTCGAACGTTTCTCGTCCCCGGAGAACCCAACGGGGGATGAGGCCAGTGGCAGCAATGATTGAGGAGCGAAATCATCCAATGAACATTTTCCAAAACACTCTCCTAGCGTCCGTAGTCCTCGTTGCCCTGTCCCATCCCGCAGGTGCCGCTCCTGCACCGGAGAAGCCGAA
>CAZGNH010000017.1:0-2926 GCA_964527025.1 uncultured Chthoniobacterales bacterium
TGGTTGCCGTGGATGCGGTGCGCGGTGGGGCGCCGCCCCTGCCACGGATGTTGCGGATTGGCTTTGCCGTGTGGGCGGCAATGGGTTTGCTCTCCCTGCCTGTGTCTTCGATCCGGTCCTTGGTTGCGCTGCACAGCGAATCCGGGGACCAAATGCCTCGGCTGTTCGCCTCCACTCTTCTGCTGCGCGATATCGCCCACCGCATCGTGCGCGATACGCCGGGCGAACGCCCTGTCGTGCTCGCCGATCCTACCACGTCCACCGATCTGGCATTTTACGGAAACCTCCGTGTGCTCGGCACCCTCTACTGGGAAAACCGCCGGGGACTCGCCCGCGCCTCGGCCATTTTCGCCGGGACGGACGCCGACGCCGTCAAAGACCTTATCGCGGATGTCGGCATCCGATACATCGTGCTGCCATCGTGGGACTCGTTTTTCGATCTCACCGCCCATCAGAGGCTGCTCGAAGCCGCCGGACACCCCCGCCCGGAAAAACCTCCGTTCCTTGCAGGCGTCATTCAAGGCCATGCCCGTCCCGACTGGCTGCGACCGATCCCATACCCAATCCCCGAAGCTTTCGGCCTCGAAGACGCACGCGTGGCCATTTACGAATTTCTCCCCGGTCAGAGCCCGTTTGACGCCCTGCGCGCCCGCGGGATTTACCACTTTGAGATGGGAGAGCATGGCGCGGCGCTGGCATGCCTCGAGGAGGCGCATGGAATGCGTCCGGAGGATGAGGAGGTTGCAGGGTGGGTAACGGCACTGCGGCAGAAGCTTGAGTTCGACTCCGGTCCGGACTGAATCGCGGCAATGCGTGTCCACCCATTTTCACAAACTCAGATATCCAGACGCAGGAGAAAATTTGGTGAGCCGATTTTTTGGTAGGGGCGAGCGGCCTCGCTCGTCCGCTCTCTGGAAAACCCCGGACGAGCGGGCCGCTCGTCCCTGCCTTGGTGTCTTGTCTGGGTTCACTCAAATTGCTTGAAAGACGCATGTGACGGAAATGTCACTTGGCACGGGCCGCCTGGTCGGAAAAAATCCCCTTCATGAAATCCCTGTTTTCCTTCTGTGCAGTGTGTTTGTTTGCGATCTCCCATGCCCTTGCGGCGACAGAGGCCGTGCAAGGTTCCGCGCGCGAACCCGAAGAGGTCTTTCAAGAGGCGAGGCAGCATCTGCTTGGCAAAGAGGTTCCGCGTGATCCGGAGAAGGCTCTCAAGTTGATGAAGGAGGCGGCGGAGTCGGGCCATGCCGAAGCCCTTGGTGGGGTGGGGTATTTTTACGCCACAGGGTTCGGGGTGTCCAAAGATCCCGAGGAGGCCGCGCGGTGGTTTCGAAAAGGTGCCGAAACGGGGTCTGCCAAGGCGCAATTCAATCTGGGTTCTGTGTTGCTTGGCGGCGAAGGGGTTCCCAAGGACGAAGCCGGGGGCAGGGAATGGATCAAGCGGGCAGCGGAGGCGGGGTTTCCGGAGGCGCAGGCGCGGCTGGGCCAGATGTATTTCTTCGGGGAGAGCGGAATCGGTAGCGATTACGAGGAGGCGCGCAAGTGGTTGTTTCCCGCTGCCGAAGCGGGAGTTCCCCAGGCCCAAAATACGCTTGGTTTTATCTATGCGCATGCCAAAGGAGTCCCGGCAGACCCCGCTGCCGCCGAGCAGTGGTTTCGCAAAGCAGCCGAACAGGGTGACGCCAAGGCACAATCCAATCTCGGCGGCCTCCTGACCAGCCCGGCAATAACCGACCCCGCCCGCCGGACCGAAGGCTACAAGTGGCTCCTCGTCGCCGAAGCCGCCAACGAAATTACCGCCGTCAAAAAACTCGAAGAACTGCGCCCCGGTGCCGACCCCAAGCAGATGGCTGAAGCCCGCAAAGCCGCCGATGACCTCAAGCGCAAGCTGTTCTTCCGCTCGGCCAAACGTCAGCAGGCGCGGGAATAAGCCACCCGGGTTCAAGGATTCGCCGACCGCAACGCCTCCCGCGCCTCCCGCATCGTCTTTTGATTGAAGGCCTCGTCGCCAAAGAGGAGCCGGTAGCGCTCGTCCGCCGCACGGCGTGCCTCCTCCCATGCCTCTGCTGAGTCTCCCGCAGCCACCACCGCTTCGTCAAACTCACGGGCAATTTGTTCCACCGCTGCCGCCTGTTGCGGCGTGAGCGGCTCTTCGATGCCCGCAAGAGCCACCGGGGCTTTGATTCCGGGGTCGATTTCATAAAGGACGCCGTCTGTCGCAAGGGGCACGGTGGAAGCCTCCCCGCCGGCGCGCGCGCCTGCTGCCGCCGCGGTGACACCGGCAGACGGTGGGGCGTTTCCAATCGATGCAGTTGTCTGCGCCCCTGCCGTGGCAGGGGCGGCCGTGGATGTGCCGGGGGGAGCCGGCCGCGGTGCGGCTGCGGGGCTTGCGGGATTTAGCGTTCGAGCGGGTTGCGATTCCCGCATGCTTTGTCCCGCCAAGGAAGAACCCTGCGTTTCCTCAACGGCTTCCGGTGGCCGGGAGGCGGATTCGGCCCCGCCTATGGCCTGCCCCGCCAGCGCCGGACGGGGAGGTTCGGAGGAGGATTCCGGAGTCTCTGGCACTCCCACGCTGTTTCGGGAATCTTCACCTCTTTTGAGAATCATGAGCCCTGCCGCGGCAAGCAGAACGGCAATGGCAATAAAAAAAATGGGTTTCATCGGTTGTTGAAAATTGGTTCGCGGTTTTGCGTGAAAAGCAAACTGGCGCCGGGTTGTGACCGGCGCCAGTCGCTGATTCGTCCGCACCGCTCACGCGGTGCATGGTTTGGTTTCCGAGTTACGGGCTGACGACGCCGCCGTCCACGATGCGCCCCACATGCATATCCGAGACCGGGATGCCGGTGGTGCCGAGCACAAGGTTGTTTTTGATGCCGTTGTACACTTTCACCTCGTCCTGTGTGTCACTTGTGAGGCTGGCCAGACG
>CAZGNH010000018.1:0-1845 GCA_964527025.1 uncultured Chthoniobacterales bacterium
GAAATCCACGTCGCTCAGGAGGTTGAGGTCGGCGGTGGCGTAAATGTCGTCGGTCAGGAACAACCGCTGCTTGAAGGTGATCCGGTAGCGCCCCTCGTCGTTGGCCGACTCGCGGGGCTCGCCGGGAGCCAGAGACGGCCCCTCCTTGTCGTCAAAGGCATAGTAGCCGATGAATTTGCCAAAACTCCGGTCGTCCTTGCCATACTTGAAGTCCGCGTCGAACCCGAAGGCCGCGCCGAATTCCGCGCGGTAGTCGGAGCGGACCCTGCCGATGATCTGGTCGCCTTTGATGGGGAAGCTGTAGGCGGTGAGGAGATAGGCGCCCCAGCGGCTGTCGTAGCCGGGCAGAAATTCGATGCCGGTGTTGTTGAGGTTGGCCCAGAGGTAGGGGAACCAGAAGACCGGCACGTCGCCGAGATAGAGGGTCGAGTTGACGAAGATGACGCGGCTGTCGAGGTAGATGCGCACCGACTTCGAACGGATTCGGAAGCTGGGCATCGAATTGTCGTCGGTGGTCACCGTGCCGTCCTTGATCCGGAACTCGCGGCTCGAAGGGGCCTGGAAGGCAAACGCATTGAAAAACGCCGGCGCCCGCGCCCCGGAAAATTCCAGCGCCCGCATCTGCTTGGTCTCAAGATTAAACAGCGCACGCTGTCCGGTCAGCACCTCCGAGGGCGTGTAAAGGCGGATGTTTCCGACCAAAAGCACATCCCGGCTGTCGGGGTTGTACTCCGCGTAGTCGCAATACATGCTGTAGTCGCCGTAATGGATCTGGACGTTGTCCTCGGCAATGGCCACCCCACCCTCGAACCGCGTGTTTCCATCGGCCGTGATCTCAACAGGCGCATCGCCAAAATCCCCGAACTGCGCCATCGCGCAAAGGGGTGCCAACAGCCCGCAGGCCGCAATCCGCAGCAGTTTGGTCGTCATGCGTATCCGGCAGGCTATTTCGATGCGGGCCGCTGGCAAGCAGAAAAGGAGCACGCCATGCCTTCCCACGCGGTTGGGCCGCGGCGACGGGCGGCGGGTCAGACGCCCAGAAGGAGGCGGGCGGGGTTTTCGATGCAGTCCTTGACACGCACCAGGAAGGTGACAGCCTCCTGGCCGTCGACGACCCGGTGGTCGTAGCTCAGGGCCAGATACATCATGGGACGGATGACGACCTTGCCCTCGAGAGCGACGGGACGTTCCTGGATTTTGTGCATGCCGAGGATGCCGCTTTGCGGAGGGTTGAGGATGGGGGTGCTCAAAAGGGAGCCATAAACGCCGCCGTTGGAGATGCTGAAGGAGCCGCCCTGAAGGTCGTCGATCGAGACCTTGCCATCGCGGGCGCGCGCGGCAAAACCCGCCAGATCCTGTTCGATCTGCCCGAAGGTCTTCGTGTCACAGTCGCGCAGCACGGGCACCATCAACCCACGGTCGGTCCCGACGGCCACCCCGATGTCGAAGAAATGATTCACCACAAGCTCCTCGCCGTCCATGCGCGCATTCATCATCGGCACCGCCTTGAGCGCATCGACCACCGCCTTGATGAAAAAGGACATGTAGCCGAGCTTGACGCCGTTTTTGCGCATGAATTCCTCCTGCATCTCCCTGCGGAGTTGGATGACCGAGGACATGTCGGATTCGTTGAAGGTGGTGAGGATCGCGGCGGTGCGCTGCGCCATCACGAGCTGGGTGGCGATTTTTCTGCGCAGCGGGGAGAGTTTCTTGCGCGTCTGGCGTCCCTCCGCGGGCGCGGTGGTGGAAGGCTCCTCGGCAGCCGGTGCCTCCGCGGCCCGCCTTTGTGGCGCCGGTGCCGGCGGGGGCGGCGGCGGCGGCGCTTTGGGCTCCGGGGCTTTCCGG
>CAZGNH010000019.1:0-2483 GCA_964527025.1 uncultured Chthoniobacterales bacterium
AAAAACACCACTGTAAAACCGACAAATACTACATCATACCGCACAAGCCTCCCCTCGGAAACCGCCGCGCCGCACCTCGCGCGCCAACTCGATTTCATCGCCGGAATCGTCGGCGACCTGATCGGCGCCAACCCGGAAAGCCCCGGAGTCCGCTCAATCGACGAGCTCGTCCGAACAACCCTCCCCGTCGAAGAATCCCGGGCCGAACAAGCCACCCCGCCCACCGGCCCCTCGAAGTCCCCATTCACCATCAGCTTCACCGCCGAACAGGGGAAATTCCGCATCGCCCTCAACGCCCTCCTCAAAGCCGACCAGTTCCTCATCATCCGCGCGCTCCATGTCGAAAATTCCAACCCGCAGGGTCCGCCGGTTTCCCGTGCCCCGGAAGCCTCCGTCGATGCCTTGTTCGGTGCGGAGGCCGTGAATGACCAGGGACGCGAAACCGGCAATACTCTCAATGTCCTCCTCGGGCGCGAGTTGGTGAAAGTCCAGATGCGCATCGAAATGGTGGATTTTCATTTTCCCGCGCCGGCAGCCGGGGAAGCGCAACCGGAGGGAGGGCAATAATGGAGTGGGTGAAAGCCAACTACGAAAAGGCGGCCCTGCTGGCAGCCGCTCTCGCCGCACTCGCCTGCGCCGCACTGGTCATTGCCAATGCATCCGCCTTCGACGAACGCTTCGAAGGCAGGGACAGCGCCAAACCCCGCGACAACACCATCCAGGAACCCCCGTTCGATAAAATCACCCGCGCATCCGAACTGCTCGCCTCCCCGCGCGACTGGACGGTCCACGAAGGGTCCCTCTTCGTCTCGCGCCCCTACGTGCTCGTGGACGGCACCCTCGTCGATCCCCTCGAAGGCGGCGAGGCTCTCCACGCCCCCATCCCGAACGCATGGCTCATCAAATACGAGCTCGACTACGCCGACAGCTCGGTCAAGGAACAAGATCCCGACTCCGACGGATTCTCCAACCTCGAGGAGTTCCTCGCGGGCACCGACCCGACAGATCCGAAATCCGTCCCCCCCTACCGCACCAAGCTCCGCCTGCGGGAATTCATCGCCATCCCGTTCCGCCTCAAATTCACCGGCAGCCCCGACGCCGGCCAAACGTTCACCATCAATGCCGCCGACCTCCGCAGCCGCACCCAGTTCCTCGAAATCGGCGACATGATCGAAGGCTCACCCTATCAAATCACCGCCTATGAACCCAAATCGGAGGTCCGCAACGAAATCGAAGTCGATACCTCGGAACTCACGATCAAAAATACGGAAACCGGACAGACGCTCATCCTCGTCGCCAATCAGGAAACCAACGACCCCACCTCGTTCGCCAAGTTCCACTACCTGTGGAACGATTCGGTCTTCCAGGTCAAAAAAGACGACCTCTTCGCCCTCGAACCCGAACCCGACCGAAAATACAAGCTCGTCGAAATCAGCGAAGAAGAGGCGATCATCGAGGACGCCGAAACAAATGAACAATTCAAAATCCCCAAATCCAATTAGACGCGCCGCATCCTCCAAGTTATTCACAATTTGTGTTGCCCAACCGGATTCTTTTTGCCTAACTTGTTTTTCACGCTCCGTATGAAACGCCCCGCTGCCGCTTTTGTTGCCCTCGTTGCCTGCACGTTTTTGCCCGTGGTTGCAGATGCGCAGATGCCCGGTGTGCAGGGGGCGGCCGAGAGGGAAATCCGCCGCCAGGAGGCCATGGTGCGTTTTGCGGCCGAGGCGACCGCGAAGGGGGACGAGGCCCTTGCCGCCAACGACTATGAGTCGGCGTTTTCATTTTTTAAGAGCGCCTTCGATGCGCTGCCTTCAGGCGGCGAAGCGACCGTGGTCGAGAGGCGCCAGGCCCTTGACGGGCTCGCCCGGGCGGGGATTAGCCTTGCACGTCAGCGGATTTCGGAAGGGCGCACCGAGGATGCCGGGACGGTCCTGGCCCTCCTCCTCGAAGACCGCTACATGCCAAATTACCGCCCGGCCCTCGATTTGCAGGCGAAGCTGGCCCAGCCGGGGCGCTTCAACCCCGCCCTCACCCCCCAATTCATCGCCAACGTCGAGGAGGTCAAACAGCTCCTCACCGAAGCCGAAGGGTTCTACCAGTCCGGCCGCTTCGACCTCGCCTTCAAACGCTACGAGCAGGTGCTGAACATCGACCCCTACAATATCGCCGCCCGCCGCGGCATGGAAGGCGTCAACCGCCAGCGCAGCCAATACGCCTCGACCGCCTACAGCGAAGCCCGCGCCGACATGCTCAACGAGGTCAAGGGCGCATGGGAGTTGCCGGTCCGCCGCTTCGACACCCAGGCATCAAGCATCATCGAACAACCCCAAATCGACGTCCGCGGCACGGCCGGCGTCAACCGCAAGCTCGATGAAATCATCATCCCCAGCATCAATTTCACCGACGCCAGCATCCGCGAAGCCCTCGAATTCATCCGCCAGCGCGCCGCCGCCCTCGATACCGCCGAGTCGGATCCCGCC
>CAZGNH010000020.1:0-4388 GCA_964527025.1 uncultured Chthoniobacterales bacterium
CTGCGCGCCTTGGCCCGCGGGGAAATCGGGCGCGCCCTCTACCTCAACGCCCTTGCCCCGTTTGTCGCCCTTGCCATTGGCGTCGCCGCCCTGCTTGCCGTCATCGAGGCCCTTGCCGGAAGGAGCATCATTCCCCGCCCCGCCCCGCGCATCCAGTGGGCACTGCTTGTCACCGGACTCGTCCTGCTCATCCCATGGACCGTCTACCATGCTGGTTCCGCCATCAGCACCCCAAAACCCGAACTCGCCAACCTCAAACACCCGCTCGTCCGGTGGATCCGGGGCCACCCCGGGCCCTCCGAACCCCCGCGCGGCGAATAAGCGGTTGCCTTCCCCGCCAATCCGCATTATTGAAAAACACCACCGTCGGCGCACAGCCCCGCGGCCCCATGCCGAAGTAGCACAGTGGTAGTGCAATCGATTCGTAATCGATAGGTCACGGGTTCGAATCCCGTCTTCGGCTCGGGCCTGCAAGAGGTTGGAGAAGGCGGGTACCAAGGCGATGCCATGAAAGGCAATGTGATGAATGGGAAGAATAGGAAGAATGCCACCGATGGGAAACATGCCTCTCATGCCTCCCACCCATTCCTCCCATTCATCGCATTCATCGCATCCCGCCCATTGAACCAGGCCAAGGCGTGGAATGCCGGTCCGGGCCGGCTTCCCGCGCGGTCAGCTTCTGCGGGTGGATTGGAGGTGGGTTAATCCGATGGCGAGGGCGTCTGCGGCGTCGGGGGGCGGGGTTTCGGTGAGTCCGAGGAGGGCGCGGACCATGAAGGCGACCTGGGATTTTTGGGCGCCGCCACGTCCGACGACGGCCTGTTTGATTCTGCGCGGGGCGTATTCGTGGATGGGCAGGCCGTGTCGTGCGGCGGCGAGAAGGGCGGCTCCGCGGGCGGAGCCCAGGACGATGGCGGTTTTGTAACTTTGGACGTAGATGGTGTTTTCGATGGCCATGGCTTCCGGGCTGTGGCCGGCGATGACCGATTCCAGGGTTTCGTGGATGGCCAGGAGGCATCCGGCGATGGAGAGGGCTGGGGGGTTGGTGATGACCCCGTAGCGTATCGGGGTGATGCGGGCGGAGTCCGCCCCGAGGACTGCGTAGCCGGTGGCGCGCAGTGATGGATCGACGGCGAGGATGGTGGTCATTCCCGTCCGTCGCGGTGGTTCAACGGCTGAATTGGTTCATTTGCATGCCGCCCATGGCGGCGGGGCCTTCCCAGCTTTGCGGGCGGTTCCATGGCAGACTGCCTCCGGCCTCCTGCTCGGCGCGATAGACCTCGTCGGTCGCGCACCCTGCAAGCAGTGAAGACACTGCCGCCAGTGTTGCCAGAACGAGTAATTTCACAGGGGAGGGCGCGGGCCTACTCCTCGCCGACCGCTTGGAAGATAACGTTGTCTCCGGGGGAAATGCTCACCCCCTGCGGAACGCTGCTGACAACGATATCGGCGATCGATGTGGCGGGCTCGACGGAGGTGATGCGCACCTTGCCGATGAGGCTGTTGCCGCGCTTCACAAGCATTTCGGCATTGCTCACCACCCCGTTTTTGTCACCAAGGTTGAGTACGACAAAGTTCCATGCGTTGTTGACCGCGAGGATACGCCCCTGAAGTCCGTCACGCATCTTGAGCTGCTGGCGGTTGGTTTCGCGCTCGCGCATGGTGGAAACTTCCGCGCGGGCGTTCTCGAGTTTTGTCTGCAGTTCGTTGATGAGGGTTTCTTTTTCCTGGAGGGCGGCGGAGACTTCGGGCGTGGGTCCGGCATCCTGGGGTGCCGCCGCATCGCGCAACTGGGCCAGTTCGGTCTCCTTGGCTTGGATGTCCGACTCGAGTTTGGAAATTTCCCCGTCCTTCTGCGCGATCTGCGACTCGATCTCCGCAACCTTGTTCTTGGCCTCCTCGGCCGTGCTCTGCGCACTCCTTGCCTGATCGAGCGCCTGCTCTTTCTCCGCGGTCGCCTTCGACAACTCTTCCTCCGCGGTCTTCAGATTCGCCTCGACTGTCTGCATCGCGGCCTGCGTCTGACCGGAGGTCTGTTCCAAGGTCTGAAGCTCGTCCGTTTTGGCACCGAGTTTGTTTTTGTTGATGACCCCCAAACCGGCTGTGGCCAAGGAGATCGCGATGGAGATGAAGAGGAGGATTTTGCCCATGGGATAAAGTTATTAACGCAACACTGTGAATAAATACCCGCCCGGCGCGCGGGCATCAAGACCCAAAATGCCCCATGCCGCGAATTTTTTTGTGGGCGTGCGGCGGGTTTCCTCGGGGGGGGACTTGAACCCCCACGCCTTTCGGCATACGCCCCTCAAACGTACGTGTCTGCCATTCCACCACCCGAGCTTGACACCCATCTTCCACGCAACACCTTTTGCCTGCAAGGCCAAAATGAACCACCCTGCCCGGAAGATCCGCCGCTCAGTGGAAGCGCCGCATCACATCCGGCAATTCGACGGGGCGCTTTTCGCGGATGGATTCCTCTGCCATCAGACCGATGACCAGGGACCAGAGGCCGTCGAGGGCGGTGACCGGCGGGGGTGTGCCGTTGCGGATGCACCGGTAAAATTCGAGGTGTTCGTAGTAGGTGGAACCCGAGTGGGCGCCGGTGCCGGCAATATTTTTGCGGGCCCGGGGTTCGACTGTGCGGTCGAGTTCACGGCTGCCTGCAACAATCTCGAGGTGTTCGTGGGGTTGGTCGAAGCCGTAAATGCAAGCGTGTGATCCGCTCACCGAGATTTGCTCGCGGCATCCGTGGGGAAGGAACATGCAGAGGTCGAGGCAGGCCCGCGCACCGTTTTCATATTCGACGATGACGTAGGCGTTGTCGATGATGTCCGCACGACGCCCCTCGAAAACAAAATCCTTGTAGGCGACATCCTGCGCGCCGCTGGCAAGCACCCGCGCCGGATGCGAACCGGTGAGCACGTTGAAGAGATCGAAATAGTGGCAGCACTTCTCGACAAGCGTGCCCCCGGAAAGCTCGGAAAATTTGTTCCACTGCTTCCACTTGTTCAAAAAGGGGCACCGGTGCTCGATAATTGTCACCATGCGCACGTCCCCCGCCGTCCGGCGTTCGTGTACCTCGTAAATGAGCTCCTGCAGGTACGGCTTGAAGCGATATTCAAACCCCAGATAAAATGCAGATGGATACG
Source organism: uncultured Chthoniobacterales bacterium (assembly GCA_964527025.1). Taxonomy (GTDB): domain Bacteria; phylum Verrucomicrobiota; class Verrucomicrobiia; order Chthoniobacterales; family Terrimicrobiaceae; genus CAZGNH01. Next base: position 3,150 of record CAZGNH010000020.1, read on the forward strand.
CCGCCGCCGCATCCGCCATCGCCACCGCATCTTCCAAATTCGACGTCATCGGCTTCTCAAGCAGCAACGGCTTGCCGGAAGGCATGAGTTTTTGCACGACCTCCCAGTGGGTATGATTGGGTGTGGCCACGATGAATCCGTCCACCGATGCGTCCGCCGCCGCTTCCTCCACCGATTTATAAATCCTCACAGCCGCAGGATCCTCCGTGTGGCGCAGGACGAATTCCAGCGAGTTCGGGTTCGGATCGCACATGCCCACCACCTCCGCCTGCCCCACCGCACGCGCCGTCTCCACATGCTCCGCCCCCATCGCCCCCGCCCCGATCAGCACCAAACGCAAACGCCGCCCACCGGCACCATCCACCGCCCGGCCCAAAACCTTGTCCACATCCAACGACAAGGGCACATATTCCGGATCCACCAACAAGGAACTCGCACTGCTCTTCATGCACCGAAGAACTACCGGCCCCGCCCCACCACAACAATAAATTTTTTTTAAAAAATGAATTGGCAAAATTCAAGTCGTATGGGTATTGTAAATACACATTAAGAGATGATAAATTTTGATGCCAAGGTGGTTCGATGGGGGAGGAGACTTTGCGACCGCGGGGGTTTTTCGTTGGTTGAGGTGACGTTGGCATTGGGTTTGGTTGGATTTGCGGTGATTGCGGTCTTGGGGCTTTTGCCGACGGGGCTGACCACGATGCGCCAATCGATGGACCAGACGGTCGAGGCGCAGATCGTGCAGTCCATTGCCTCGCAGTCGGTGATTGCCAATTTCACCAACCTGACGGGCGTGAGCTATTTTGACGACGAAGGGCAGCCGACCCGCAGTTCGGACGGTGCCCGGTACACGGTGACGGTCACGACCAATGCGCCGGGTTTTCCGGGAGATGCGAACACGGTGCGGATCAATGAATCTCTCACGACGCTGGATATTGAGATCATCTCGCGCGGGGAGACCAACCGGCACACCCTCAAGGTGGCCAATTCCGGAAAATGAGCCGGTTGCGGTGCGGGCGGGCGGGTTTTACGATCATCGAGATCCTTGTGGCGACGGCGGTGTTGGCGATGCTGCTGGTGGTTTTGCTCAATGTGATCAGCCATGCGGGCACGGTCACGCGCATGGCATCGGACAAGATTTCGGCCTTCCAGAGTGCGCGTGCGGCGTTCGATATCGTCGCCCGCAACCTGAGCCAGGCCACGCTCAACAGCTACTGGGACTACGACAATCCCACA
>CAZGNH010000021.1:0-2274 GCA_964527025.1 uncultured Chthoniobacterales bacterium
AGGTCGGGCGATTTCGTGGTGCCGTGGCGCGCGGGCAGGTCGGGGCGGGGGCCATGCCGGCGAACATGACGCCGTTGTGTGACGCGGGTTCACTGACCGAGGGTTTTCGTGTGCTGCGGGGACTGCGTGAGGAGTTCGGCCTGCTCTTGAAAACGGCGATTGGACACGACATCAACGGTATGCCATGGCCGATTGTTCCCCTGATGCTCGATCACGGGGTTGAGATGCTCATCATGGGGATCAACATGGCCTTTGGCGGTTATCCGCTGACCCGCCCTTTGCCTTTCCGGTGGGAGGGGCCCGACGGCCGCTGCGCCTTTGCTTTCAACGGCGAGCATTACAACGAATTTTACCGGATGGCGCACTTCCTCACAGCCGGAAAATTGACCAACGATGTCATGGAAAAATCGCTCGAGCGGTTTCTCGCCAAGAAGCTGCCCGCCGACTGGCCGTTTTCGTTCGCCTACCTGACCGCCACCCATCCGCTGTGCAGCGACAACAACCCGCCGGTGCGCGACCTTGCGCGGATCATACGCGCATGGAACGACGAGGGGCGCACGCCGTCCATGCGGATGATTTTGCCGGAGGATCTGCTCGATGCGGTCCGCCGCGAGGAGGACAAGCTGGGGACGTGGCGCGGGGACTGGACGGACTATTGGAATTTTGGGGCAGGCAGCATGGCGCGTGAGACGGCAGTGTGCCGCCGCGGGCGCGAGCGGGCGCGGGTGGGCGCATGGGTTGCGGCCGCCGGCGGGCTGGACGGCGAGCCCGGACGTGACAGGCGCTTTGCGGAAGCTGCCCGTCAGAGCCTGCTTTATGAGGAGCACACATTTATTTGTTCGGCCTCGTGCATGGACACAGAGACAGAGGAGATTCCCGCGACGTTCTGGGAAAAATCTTCCCATGCATGGAAGGCAAGGGATGCCGCGGCTTTTGCCTTGCGCGAGACCCTCGACAAACTTGCCGGCAACACAATCGAAGGCCCTCTCGAGGGCCTGCTGCTTGTGAATGCCGCCGGCCGGGAGGTGACCGCTTCGGTGCCCCTGCCGGATTTGATGGCCAATGCGTTCGATGGCAACACGGGGGAATCGGAAATCGGCGAAAATTTTGTCTGCACAGGCAAGCGCACTTGGGATCATCTCCTGCCCCGGCAGTTCCAACTGGACATGATGGCCGAAGCTGCCATTCGCTCGGGAAAAGCCATGAGCGCCGGCCCGTTCACCGTGCCCGCCTATGGGTGTCTGCGCATTCCATTCGAGGAACTCGCCTCCCGCCGCCTCCCGCCCGGTTCGCCGGTCTCCCCCGATGGAAACACAATTTCTTCGGACCACTTTTCCCTCGAATTCGATCTCTCCACAGGACACATCCTTGCACTTGATGCAAAGAATCTCGGGCGGATCCTCGAAGCCTCACAACACCCGGTCTTCGGCTTTGTGCGGGAAACCCCCGCCGATGCCGATCCGTCGGCCCCCATGCGGGGACGCGAGGCGTTCATGGACCTCGATTGGCACAAGCTGCACCAAGGCATCAGCGGATGGAACACCGACTGGCGGGCAGTCCGCGAAGGCCCGTGCACTCCCCGGTCGCTTGAGTGCCTTGACACGCCCGAGGGGACCGAGCTGCGCATTGACTGGGCGGACGCCCCCGGGATGGAATCGCTGCGCCAGCGCGTTGTTCTAAGCCGCCACCGCCCCGAAGTGATATTCGAAGCGGTGATGGTGCCCGAATACCGGGTGACCCCGGTGAGCCACATGTTTGTCTGGCCGACCGTGTTGGAGGCCGGTTGGCGGGCGCATTTCGACACGGCGGGCGTGCCGGTCGAGCTCGACCACGACCAACTCCCCGGGACCTGCCGGGATTTTGTGACCGTGGACAAATGGGCGTGCCTGCATGACGGACGGCAGGCCCTGACTCTTGCGTGTCCGGATGCCCCCTTGGTGCAGTTTGGCGCATTTGGGTTCGGTCGGCACCAATTGGAGGTGCCGAGGAGCAGGCATCCATTGCTCATTGGCTGGGCAACCAACAACTATTGGAACACCAATTTCATGCCTGTGCAGCCGCATCCGATCAAGCTGAGGTATGTCCTGCGTGCCGACCGATCGCACCATCCGGAGGAGGCGGCCGCATTCGCCGAAGCGGTTGCGCGTCCGCTCGAATTCCACCCGCTCACCTCGACCCCCGCGACCACCGCCCCGACGTCTCTCATGTCCGTCGAACCCGATACGGTGCGTGTCCTCTCCCTGCGAAGCGAAGGGGATGCCACGGAAATCCTCC
>CAZGNH010000022.1:0-6242 GCA_964527025.1 uncultured Chthoniobacterales bacterium
CGCCCCGGCCGGACACTCACTTCTTCAAAATGGCAAAGGTTTTCTGGCCCTCGCGGTCAACCATTGCCATCACCCCGCGGCCCATGTCGGACCGCGCAAGGATTTCGTGGAAGTCCGCCGCGGAGCGCACGGGACGGCCCGCGACTTCGTCAATCACATCCCCCACCTCGAAACCTGCCGCTTCGCCTTGGGAACCGGGAACAACCCCGACCACACGGGCACCGGAGTTTTCCCCCGCATCCTCGAGCGCCACCCCGTAAGAAGGGGATCCCGCGGACACATCCGGCGCCGGCGCGGATGGAACGGGCGCGGGCTGCACAGGCACGGGTGCCGTGCTGTTCGAGGCCCGCATCACGTTGTCGGGCTGCTCGCCGGTCTTCACGGAAACCTTCACCAGGCCCCCGCCCCTCCAGACATCAAGATCAACAGTCTGCCCCACCTTCTTGGTCAAAATTTCCCTCTGGAGGTCGCTGGCGCGATTCACCTCGATCCCATCCACGCTCAAAATCACATCCCCGGCCCGCAGACGGCTCTTCGAAGCCGGAGTGCCAAAATCAATGCTTCTGACCACGACCCCGCGCTCGATCCCGGGAAAAAGCGCCCTGCTCGCTTCATCGCTCTCCGCAAGTCCCATGATTCCGATCCCGAGCCATGGACGCGACACCCGCCCGCGTTCGACCAATTGGGTCGCCACATCCTTGGCAATGTTGATGGGCACGGCGAAACCCAGCCCGCGGCTGAGTCCGCTGATAAGCGTATTGACGCCGATAACCTTGCCGTCAATGTCGCAGAGGGGGCCGCCGCTGTTGCCGGGATTGATGGACGCGTCGGTCTGGATGAATTCCTCGTAGGTGGTCGAGCGGGTCAGGTTGCTGCGGCCTTTGGCACTGACGACCCCCACCGTGAACGTATAGGGCAGGTCGAAGGGCGCGCCGATTGCGAAGGCAAACTGCCCGACCCGCACGGCGTCGCTGTCGGCCAGATCGACGGTCGGAAGACCCTCCGCGTCGATCTTCAAGACGGCAATGTCGGAGCGCTCGTCGCGCCCGAGCAGTTTGCCATCGAATTTCCTGCCGTCCCGCAAATGCACGGTGATTTTACCCGCCTGGCCGCTTTCGACGACGTGGTTGTTTGTAATGATGACTCCATCGGAACTGACAATAAACCCCGATCCCTGCTCGATCTGCGGGGGAATCCGGCTGCCGTCGGGCTGGCGGAAGAAAAATTCAAGGCCCTGTGGCAGGCGCAGGGTCGCCGCGCCCGGAGCGCCCTCCACCTCGATCACGACCACGGCCGGCGCAACTCTCTCGTAGATTCCCGCAAACGAGTCGTTGAGCTGGCGGACCAAATCCCCCGCCACCGCATGGACGGAAATTTGACCGAGAGCCAATAAACCAATCACAACCCTCATTGTTGACATGCGGACAATGTAGCCGCCGCAACGAACTTTTCAAGTGGCCGCCAATCCGGCTTGTCAACAAACCGCTTTCGGGAAAGGATGTCCTCCAAGGAGGAGCCCCATGCCAACCGAGAACCCCGAAAATTGGTATCTGAAAAAGCACGAGGACCACGCCGTCTTCGGCCCGGTGCGCCTCGAAAAAATCATCGAGTGGGCCCAATCGGCCCAGATCAATCCACAGGACCTCATCTCCAACGACATGGAGGTCTGGACGCGCCCGCCGATGGTCCCCCAGCTCGAAATGGACTGGCTCGTCGAGCTCGGTGAAAATCTCCTCTACGGCCCCACCACCAGCGGGACGCTCATTGAGTTCGCCAAGAGCGGGGAGATTTCCGCCGACACACGGGTCATCAATTGCGTGGATGGAAGCACCCAACGGTTGCGCGAAACCGATTTCTACCGCGAGGCAAAAACCGCCCCGCCCCAGGAAGTGGCCGGGGCCGCCCATCCGGTGATCCAACAGCCGCTCAAGGGCGGCATCCGCGCCAATCTGCAAAAACGTGTCAGGGAACTTGAACAGTCGCTTCTCGACAAGCAGCGCCTTCTGAACACCGCCAAGGAAATGATCAAGCGCCTCGAGGCAAAAAACCGGGATCTGGAGGTCCGCCTGCGCGAGGCAGGCGGATCGGCCAAGCCCTGAACACACGTTTGGCACCCCGATGCTCGTCGACACACATGCCCACCTGGATTACCCGGATTTTGCCGGCGACTTGGAGGCGGTGATCGCGCGCGCCGCCGACCACGGGGTCACGCGCATCGTGACCATCGGAACCGGCATCGCAAGCAGCAGGCGCGCCGTCGAACTTGCAGAGAAACATCCGTCCGTCTTCGCCTGTGTGGGCGTGCACCCATCCCACGCGATGGAGGAAGACCCCGGCTTCCTGAATGCCCTGCGCGAACTGGCGTCCCACCCGCAGGTGGTCGGGATCGGCGAGGCGGGCCTCGATTACCACCGCCTGCCCGGTTCGGATCCGGGGGAGTCGCCGGCCATGCAGGCTCTCGGCGCGGGAACTCCGGAGGCCATGAGCTCCCGGCTTGCCGCCGGTGCCGCCAAGGCCGCACAGGCCGATGTCTTCCGTGCCCAGCTCGATCTGGCCTGCGAACTGGGGCTCAACATCGTCGTTCACCAGCGCGACGCATGGGCCGACACGGTCGAACTCATCCGCCCCTACACCGGAAAGCTCCGCGGGGTCTTCCACTGCTTCGGCGGAGATCCCGGCCAGGCGGCGGAACTGCTGACAATGGGCCACCTTGTTTCCTTCACCGGCATCGTCACATTCAAGAACGCGTCCACCGTGCGTGAGACGGCGGCCTCGGTTCCTCCGGACGCATTCATGGTGGAAACCGACTGCCCCTACCTTGCGCCGGATCCCCACCGGGGCACACGCTGCGAACCGTGGCACACGGCCCTCGTGGCCGAAAAAATCGCCGCCGTGCGCGGGGTCCCGGCTGCCCGGATCGCAACGGATACCACCGCGACCGCGGAAAGGTTCTTCCGGTTTCCGTGAATTCCGCAGAACGGCTCACCACCTTTGGCGCACGGGTCGGCATGGTCATGGGCTCGGGGCTTTCTCCGTTGGCCGATGGGTTTGAGGTCGAGTTGGATGTTCCCTACGCCGACATGCCGGGGATTCCCTCGCCACGTGTTGACGGGCACCCGGGGCGTTTTCTGGCGGCGCACCTCAACGGGGTGCGTGTGCTGGTGGCGCTGGGGCGTGTCCACATGTATGAGGGATGGGAGGCGGGCGAGGTCGTGCGAGGAATCCGTGCGATGCACGCCTGCGGTGTCAGGTGCCTCATATTGACCAATGCGGCCGGCGCGGTCCGGCAGGGCATGTCCCCGGGGTCGTGGATGCTCATTTCCGACCACATCAACCTGACGGGTCAGTCGCCTTTGCGGGGTTCGGGCAAATTCATCGACATGAGCACCGTCTACTCCCCGCGGCTGCGCCTGACCCTGCTCGAGACCGCGGCCCGCGGCGGCATCCCGCTTGCCGAGGGCGTCTATGCCGCCATGCCCGGCCCCCAATATGAGACACCCGCCGAAATCAAAATGCTCGGCGTGCTCGGCGCCGACGCCGTCGGCATGTCCACGGTTCCCGAAGCCATCGAGGCACGTGCTCTGGGCATGGAAATCTGCGGCCTCTCGTGTATCACCAACCTTGCGGCCGGACTCCGCGACACACCTCTCGATCACACCGAAGTCCTCGCGAGCGGACGCGCCGCCGCCGATTCCTTCCGCCTGCTCATCACCGAAAGCATGCCTGCCATCGAGGTCCGCGCACGTGAAGTCGCACTTGCGGAAACACACCGGCGCGGGCAATAGATTCCCGCATGAGGATCACAAGGACCGCCCTTTTGCTCGCGGCGCTGGCACTGGCCGGTTGCGCGGCACCCGACAATCCGCGCCCCCCGCCAGCCATCGCCGCCGCCCGACCGGCTGTCGCCTCCCCGCCACCCGGCGCCACCCCCGTCTGGCCCCCAAGCGCTCCGGAAATTTTTGCCCGCTCGGCAATCCTTATCGATGCCCGCACGGGGCGCACCCTCTACCAAAAAAATGCCGACGTTACCGGCCCTGTTGCCAGCACCCAGAAATTGCTCACGGCCCTGCTCGTGCTCAATGACGGCAGTCTTGACCGCCCGGTGCACATCCAAAGGGAAGAAACGCTCGTCAAGCCCACCAAACTCGGGATTCGGCCCGGGGAAACATACACCCGCCGCGCCCTGCTGGCCGCCATGATGATCAAAAGCCAAAACGATGCGGCAGCGGCCCTTGCCCGCGATGTCGCCGGCAGCCAAGCCGCGTTCGCCACCCGCATGAACCGCGCCGCATGGGACCTCGGCGCCCAAAATTCGTCCTTCACCAACGCACACGGGCTGCCCGACAATCAATTCTCAACCGCCCGCGATATCGGGCGCATCGCCTTCCGCGCCTACCGCGAACCCGTCCTGCGCCGCCTCATGGCAACCAAAGACCACACGTTTTTCTTCAACTCCGGCCGCAAAAAACACCTCGAAAACACCAACAAACTCCTCGGCAAATTCCAGCCCGCCAACGGCATGAAAACCGGATACACCGCCGCCTCCGGACGCTGCCTCGTCGCCAGCGCCTCCTGCGGCGGCCGGGACGTCATCCTCGTGCAAATCGGCAGCCGCACCGACCGCATCTTCAACGACGCCGAACGCATGCTCACATGGGGACTCGCCCGGGCCGCTCCACCCGCCGCCCTCGCCGGCCTCTGACTCCCCGCGAGCCCGTCAGCCTCAATCGGGCAGTCCATCCCGGAGGCCGGTCCATGGAGGGACCCGCGCTCCGCCATACTGCCGCACTTGATCCGTTTCCCGGGACGTGCTCTCTTTGATGCCATGAAGACTCTTCTTTCCGCCCTCGTCCTGTCGGTTGCGGCATCCGCCGCTCTTGCCGCCGACCCCGTCTCTTTCCAAGTCGGGGAGTTCACCATCCAGCGGCCCGCCGACTGGGCGTGGAACCCTTCCAATTCCCCCATGCGCAAAGCGCAGCTTGCCGTCACCGGACCCGACGGAGCGGTCGGTGAGGTTGTCTTTTTCCACTTCGGCCCCGGCCAGGGGGGATCCGTCGCCGACAACGTCCGGCGCTGGCTTGCCCAATTCCAAAACCCCTCCTCCTCCACCTCCGAGACCGAATCCATCAATGGACGCAACGTCACCTTCGTGGCCGCCTCCGGCACATTCCTGAGCGGAATGCCCGGCACACCCCCGATCCCGCTCGATGGCTACGGCCTGCGCGGCGCCATCCTCGAAAGCCCCCAAGGCGACGTGTATGTCAAACTCACCGGCCCGGAGGCGGTCGTCGATGCCGCTTCGCCGGCCTTCGAATCCATGGTCCGCAAGGCCCTCAAGTAGCCCCGGAGAGACGCCCCGACACGATGGCGCTGGACGAAATCCATCCGGTGTGAGATTGGGTTGAACCAATCATGCCACGCGCCCTTTTTGTTGTCGGAGGTTGGGAGGGACACCATCCTGAAAAAATCGCAGAACGTTTTTCCAAGGAACTCCGGGATTCGGGTTTCCAGACCGACACGGAAACAAGCCTCGATATTTTTGCCGACACGGAGCGACTCAAGGCCTATGCCCTGATCTCTCCGTGCTGGACAGTGGGCTCTCTGACCAAGGAGCAAAGCGAGGGACTGCTTGCAGCCGTGCGGGGAGGCACCGCCCTTGCCGGCATTCATGGGGGCATGGGAGACGCCTTTCGCGGAAATCTCGATTACGAATGGATGGTCGGCGGACATTTTGTCGGGCACCCCCACGTGGGCGACTACACGGTCCGCATCACAGACCTCGCCTCACCCATCACCAAAGGCCTGCCCGGAACCTTCGCCTACAACTCCGAGCAATACTACCTGATGGTGGACCCCGCGGTCCATGTGCTCGCCGACACAGAGTATCACTTTGAGGGCCGTTCCTGCACCATGCCGGTGGCCTGGGTTCGCCCATGGGGCAAGGGGCGCGTTTTCTATTCGGCCCTCGGCCATGACTCCTCGGAATTCGACAAATTTCCCGAGGCCACGACCCTCACCCTTCGCGGAATGCTCTGGGCCGCACACGGGCTCGCGGATTGATCACCAAAATGTTTCGGAATGCCAACCTTTTTCCTTGCACACCTTGCCCCTTGAGGTAGATTCACTGTGCGGGGTGGAGCAGCCCGGTAGCTCGTCAGGCTCATAACCTGAAGGTCGTAGGTTCAAATCCTACCCCCGCAACCACTCAAAATCAACGACTTACGTGATTTTGAAATGTGCAC
>CAZGNH010000023.1:0-5732 GCA_964527025.1 uncultured Chthoniobacterales bacterium
CCGCCACATTGGTCAAAAACACCAACTGGAAAAAAATCATTGTGCTGCCCGCCATCGCCGGCCCGAGTTCCCCGGCGCCATAGGCCGCCTTCCGCAGAACCGTAAGTCTCCCGGCACACGCTTCTCCGCCGCTCCCTTGCATGGGTCTGCTCTTTAACCGCCCGGCCCGCCGCTGTCACCCCTTCCTTGCCCTCCGCCGCGCAACATGGTATCGGTTCCCTGCGCCAGCCACCATGTGACCGCCGCCCAAACCATCGCCGGAATCCGCTCCTGAACCCTCACGGCCCCGCGAATCCCATGACCAGCCATCCGTCCAGCCCCGGCACCATGCGGGCCCGCATTTCCGCGGAAGATATTGTCCTCTACGCAAACAGGGCCCTTGCGGTTTACCTCGGGGTATCGAAGGAGGAGCTCATCGGCACGCCACTCGAGGTGCTTGCGGGGTGCTGCGAGGGTGAGATGGCGGCCTGCTTTCAAAGGCCCGAGGGGGGCCGCCAGAGCAACCGTCTTGTCGCCGACGCATCCGGACGGGTTTTTGAAATCCGCACATCGAGCGAAAGCGGCGTGCTCGATATCATCCTCGACGAAGTGACGACGGCCGCGGCCGTTTCCGGCGTTTTGGCGGGTGTGACGGGCACCTTGGTCGATGATCTCAACGAGGAGGAGCTGCGAACCGTCCGGCAACCGGAGAAGCGCTACATCACCATCGGCTTCACACTCCTGCGGGAAATGAATGCCTTTGCCGAAAAATTGCCTCCGGGGGAGGTGCGGCAGGTGGTGGACTCCTTCCTCGAAGAGGCGGCGGACGCCACCATCGAAGCGGGCTGCACGGTCGGTTCGGTCTCGGGAGAGTCGATCACGGGCATTTACGGCGCGCCAAGACACTTCCTCGACCACCCGCTCCGGGCGGTCAAGGCCGCCTGCGACATCCTGCGCAAGGGGGCGGCTTTGCATGCGGGCTTCACCCTGCAGGGGCGCGAGCTGCCGCCGTGCTCGATCGGCCTCTGGACCGGGGAAACTGTGATCGGAACATTCGGTTCGGGCGTCTCCCGCCACTACGGCGCATTGGGCTCGCCAGTCGAACTGGCCGGGCGCCTCGCGCGCCTCGCGCGCCCGGGGGAAATCCTCCTGCCCGAACACACACTCACCCACCTGCTGCGCGTCCTGCCGGAAGGGTGGTCTCACCTGCGCGCGGAAAGCGAAAACGGCCCCGACCTGAGCGACTTCCAATGGGTCGGCGACGAAATCGTCCCGGTGCCCGACCACCTGCGCAAAATCCTTTACCTCGTGGGACCCTCCATCGAGGACAACCCGGACGGGGCCGAATACATCATGGAATACCTGTGGGCGCTGCGGGTCGAAGGCCGCGGGGGCGCTGTGCCCATCCTCCGCGTCTGGCGCCCCGCGGCGGTCGGCGACGGCCTCGAGCTGGGTTCCGACAACGTGGTCGCCTCGTCTCCGGTGGAAACTCTCGGCAAATACAAACTCCACGAGGTGATCGGCACCGGAGGCATGGGGCGCGTCTGGAGGGGCACGGACCGCTTCGGCAACAATGTTGCCATCAAGGTCCTCCACGGCCAGGGCACCCCCGCCGAGTCCCAAATCCGCCGCTTCCGGCGCGAGGCGGAAGTCATGGCGCGCCTTGCCCACCGGAACATCTGCCGCGTCTTCGAAATGAATGAGTTCGAGGGCATGCTCTACATCGCCATGGAATACGTCGATGGCCTCACCCTCTCGGATCTCCTCTACGCCGAAAATACATCCTCCTCGTCCACACCCCGCAACGCCCCGGACCTCGGAACCCTCATCCGCTCCCTGCGCGACGAAAAATCCGCACGCGATTCGCTCGTCCGCGAATCCCCCGCCGGTCCCGAAGACGCCGGCGCAACGGAGGAACCCGCCCCCGAACGCCCCGAGGAGACCCTCGTGCTGCCCGTCGAGCAAACCCTCAAAATTTTCCTCGGCGTCTGCGAGGCGGTTCAATTTGCGCACGAGCACGGCGTCCTCCACCGCGACCTCAAACCCGGCAACATCCTCCTGCGGGAGGACGGCGAACCGCTCGTGGCCGACTTCGGACTGGCCAAGCTCAGTTCGGATGACGGCACCCAGTCGCTCTCCCTGAGCGGCCATGTCGTCGGAACCCTCGAAAACATGCCACCCGAACAGGCCGAATCGAGCAAAGACGTGGACGAACGCGCGGACGTCTATGCCCTCGGGACCATCCTCTACCAGATGCTCACCGGCCGCCGCCACTTCCGGGCCACCGGCAACATCGTCAACGACGCGCAACTGCTCAAGACCCACGAGCCGCCGCGCCTGCGCCAGTTCAACCCGAAAATCGACCCCGATCTGGAAATCATCACCCTCAAGGCCCTGCGCAACAACCCGGATGCGCGCTACCGCAGCGTCTCGGCCCTGCGCGCCGACGTCGAGCGCTTCCGGCGCGGCGAGGTGATCACCGCCAAGCCGGTCTCGGCCGTCGATCTTGTGCGCAAGCTCGTCCGGCGCAACCGCGCGGTCACGGCCGTCACGCTCGCCGCCATCGTCTTGATCACCGCCACGGTCGTCGGCGCGGTCTGGAGCCTCACCAACCAGCTCGCCCGCGAGCAGTCCGCCAGACGCGAGGCCGAGGAGGCCCGCAGGGAGGCCGAAACCCACAAGGGCTTTGCCGAGGAGAAGCGAAAGGAGGCGGAGGCCAAGGAGCAGGCGGCCGACGAGGAACGCCGGCGCGCGGAGGCCCTCCTTGCACAGAAAGAGGCCGCGGAGAAGGAGGCGGAGGCGGCCCGCGCCCGCAGCGAAGTCCTCCGGGCGGAAACGGAAGCCGAGCGCGAACTCCGTCTCGAAGCCGAACGCCGCGCCAGCGCCAAAGACGACCTGCTCGCCTCGACACAACAGCAAATCGCCGACATGGAAGCCGCTACGCGCGCGCGCGACGGGGTCCGCCCGGACGAACAGGTCCCCGCCTTCTCCCGCCCGCGGGATTTCGCCCCCCGCGACCGTGAGGCCGCCTTCGCCGCGCGGCGCGCGCTCGGCGAAGCCATGAGCATCCTGAATTTTGAAATGTCGCCCTTCGAGCTGCAAAGCAGCGAGCGCAACCCGCAGCGCATCCTCGACCGGCTCTCAAGGGCCATCGATCTCGTGTCGGCCTCCCTCCTTGTCGAGCCGCGGTTTGCTCCCGCATGGGTCATGCAGGGGCGCCTTTACCTCGGGGCACTCGAGTTTGCGCGCGCGGAGGCCGCCTTTGAACGCGCCGCACAGCTCCGGGGCAACGACCCGGGCATCGAGGGAGACGATGACGTGCCGGGCCTGCGGGATCTCGCGTCGGGACTTGCCACGGGCACGCAGACGGATCCGGCACGCGCCGCGACCCTGCTGGAGGCATCCTCCAACCCCGGCGACCAAGCCGCCGGACGCCTCATGGCTTTCTTTGCCGGAAAGACCGCACTTCCCCGCCGGAGCAACCCGATGGATTCACCCTTGGGCAGGACACCGCGCGCACCGGAACTCGCCCTCGAAGTGATGGTTGCCAACAACCTCGGGACACCGCCGCGTCTGGAATCCGACCCGCTCGATCCGTCCGCAGAGACGTCCTCCCTGCGGATCGAGGGCGGAGCCGCCAACCTCGCCGCCTTGAAGGGGCTCCCGATCAAGCGCGTCGAAGCCCCCGGGGCATCCGAACTCGACTGGGAAACCCTCGGCACGTTTCCCCTCGAGTCCCTGGACCTCACCGGCGCGACCCTCGGCTCCATCCCGGCCACCCTGCGCTCCGGACCGCGCATCCGGACCCTCCTGCTCGGCGACAGCCGCATCACTTCCCTCGAAGCCGCACGCCGCATGCCCCAGCTCGAAACCCTCGACCTCTCGGGCGCGGAGGTCCGCGACCTCTCACCCCTCGTGAACTGCCGCAGACTCCGCTACCTCGACGTGAGCGGCGCCGACCGTGCGGGCCTGCGCGTTCTGCTCAACCTCCCCCTCGAATCGCTCACCATCAGCCCCCTGCTCATCACCGACAAAGACAGCCTCAATGCCCTGCGCGGGCACCGGACCCTGCGCTCTCTGCGCACCCCCGCGGATCCGGAAACCCACCTCCCCGCCGCCTTCTGGAAAAAATGGGATGCGGGCGCCTACAATGTGTCGCACGGCCCCGGCGAAAATCCGCCGGACGGTCCGTAGTCTGCGGTTCAGTCCTCTCTGGGGCGGGGCTGGGTGAAGGCCGGGATATTGCGGATGCCGGCTTCCTTGAGTGCGTCGAGGACGCCGACGATGGTTCCGAAGGGGGCTTCGCGATCGGCCTGCATGGCGATGGGGCGGTCGGGGAATTCGCGCCGGGCGGTGGCCAGGCGTTCCGGCAGGGCCTCGATGGTGATGTTTTGACCGTCGAACATGATTTCGTCGTCGCTTTTGACCTGGAGGAGGAGGGGTTCGGATTGTTCGGCGGGGGCCAGTTCGGCGCTTTTCGAGTCGGGGAGGTTGATTTGGAGCTGCGGCTGGGTTTTCCGGAATGTGGTGGTGACGATGAAGAAGACCAGCAGGATGGCAAGGATGTCGATGAGGGAGACGATGACCACCGACGGTTGCCTGCGCTTGCGGGTGTAAAACTTCATGCCGTGCGGCGGGCGGTTACTCCTTGACCCGGACAATGGTGGGTGCGGCGCCCTGCGGGTAACATTTGGCAAGCATGTCGCCGACCAACGACTCCATCTCGACCGACATGACCTCGATGCGGCGCTGGAAATAGTTGTGGGCGATGAGGCTTGGCGCGGCGACGGCAAGGCCGACGATGGTCGTGTTCAGGGCCTCGGCAATCCCGCGGGCGACGGCCACCGGATCGCCCCCGCCACCGAGGTTCGCAAAAATGCCCACGAGGCCCGAGAGGGTCCCAAGCAGCCCGAAGAGGGGCGCGACCCCCGTGGCAATCTCGAGAAGCACAAGCCCGCTCTCGAGTCGGGCGACCTCGTGGCGCGCCTGCGTCTGGACCGCCTCCGCCGCCTCGGCCCGCGGCCAATTCAGGTGGCGCAGCATCATCTCAAGGATGCGCGCAAGGGGCGACGGGTGGCGCCCGAGCAGTCTCTGGAGATTGTCGAGGTCGTCACCCGGCTCGAGCCGCTGGATTTCCGCCTCGATCTCGCGAGGGATGACCGCCTGTTCGCGCAGCGCCCTGCCACGCATCAAAATCACCGCCAGTGCCACCACCGAAATCCCGAGCAGGAAAATCATGAAAAATCCGCCCTTCGCAAAAAAGTCGAAGGCATCGGAAACAATCGCGGCGGAAAAGAGATCGGACATGGCGGGTGGTGATTTGGCGGGCGGCGGTTTCGAGTGGGAGGTTCCTAGGAAATCGGGGTCTGCGCAACTGCGGATTTCAATTTCCCAGAATGGTGAAGGTGAAGTCGACTTCGATTTGTTCGTCTTGGAGCATGGGAAGGAGTTCGGGGGGAATCGGGGGGATTTCGGCATCGGCGACGGCCCGGACGCTTGTCGAGGCGAAGCTTTCGTTGGAGCTGTTGCGGAGGACCTCCACGCGTTTGATGGTGCCGTCGGACATCACCGCAAAGCGGATTTCGACCGTGCCGACGTTCGGGAGGCCGATGGCGTCGTTCACATAGTAGTACCAACGCGAGCCGATGGCGTCGGAGATTTGCTTTTTATAGCGTCCGAGCGGAGTGGCGGTGGCGTCGGCGGCGGCGCGTCCGCGGTTTGAGATATTGCCTTTGAGGCGGGTGATGCGGGTT
>CAZGNH010000024.1:0-4849 GCA_964527025.1 uncultured Chthoniobacterales bacterium
CGGTGGCGCTTTACAACCTGGAAGACGATCCCGGAGAACAGAACGACCTCGCGCGCGAACTCCCCGAAAAAACCGCCGAACTCCGCGCCGAACTCACCGCCTGGCAGAAAGCCACCGGCGCTCCCATCCCGTCGCAACCGAATCCCGAATGCATTCTGGAGTAACAGGCGACAGGAGCATCGTCTCGGCACAAGCAAAGTAGATTATCACCACGAATAAAAAAATCTTACGTCGAAAGTTTCAGTCCGATCTTTTAACCCTTCATCTCAACGATCCGAATAACGTGGTCAATCTGGTGGATCATCCGGATTTTACTCTTGCGATCAACTGTCATTCTGCGACAGTTGATTGCAAAATGCAGACTGTTACTGAGATGGCTCTTCGCCATGCCCGTCGGGGAGCTTTTACCCGTGAGGAAGTCGGATGCTGGTCGGACCGTGGGGGAGCCGCCCTGGACGGCATGCTAAAACGCGCGGTGGCTGCCGGGGAGGTTTACCGTGTTCGCAGGGGGTTCTTTGTTTTGGCAGCGGAGTTCCAGCGGAGCCCGATCAACTCCCTCGACCTTGCCCAACGCATTTGCGGTCCGAGCTACATCAGCCAGGAGTCTGCGCTGGCTCATTGGGGATGGATTCCCGAGGGTGTCCAGGCGGTGACGAGCGTGACGGGCGGGCGCTCCCGGACATTTGACACGCCACTCGGTGTTTTCACCTACACGCGGGTGCCTCAGTCGCCCCTTTTTGCCGGGGTTCGGCGCGAAACCGATGCGGACGGCGGCGGGTTTCTGATTGCCGATCCCTTGAAGGCGCTGGCGGACTATGTTTACACGCACCGGTGCGACTGGGCGGGGGTGGATCCGCTGCCCGGGAGTCTGCGGATCGACGAGGGGGATCTGGCTGACCTGACGCCGGAGTCTTTCGATCGCATCGACGGGGTGCATCGCTCGTCACGCGTCCGTCGCTTCCTCAAGGGGCTGCGAAAGGATTTGAAATTATGAGCGTGGAAATCATTCAGGAAAGGCTGAACGCCTGCCGTTGCACCACGGAGATCGAAGAGGAGCAGGCTCTGCGCGAGATTTCACAGGAGATTGTTCTGGCCGCTCTGGGGCGCACCGATTTTTTCCATTTCGCCGGTTTTCACGGGGGCACCTGTTTGCGCATCTTCTACAGCCTGAACCGCTTTTCCGAGGACCTCGACTTCGCGCTCCGGGCGCCCGATCCGAAGTTTTTTCTTGCTCCCTACCTCGAACAGATTCGGGAGGAAATGGACTCCTTCGGCTATCGGCTCGAAATCGATGACCGCTCGCAACTTGATCAGGCGGTCCGCAAGGCCTTTCTGAAAGACGACTCACTTGGCACCTACCTGCGCCTCGATTACCGCCCGCGCACCGGTCCGCTCCGCAAATTGCGCATCAAGGTCGAGGTGGACACCAACCCGCCCGCCGGAGCCACCTATCGCATGCCGACACTCGACTACCCGTTTCCCTCGGCGATCCGCGTTTTCGACCTGCCCAGCCTGTTCGCCGGCAAAGTCCATGCCCTGCTCTGCCGGAACTACCTGAAAGGCCGGGATTGGTATGATTTCATCTGGTATACAGCACGTGGCACCCCCATCAATCAGGCACTGCTTTCGGCCGCCCTCCATCAGCAGGGACCATGGGCGGGAGGACGCCAGACCACCGATGTGGCATGGTGCGTCCGGGAACTCCGCGCACTCATCGAACGAACCGATTTCCGGAAGGCCCGCGAGGACGTCCGCCGTTTTGTCAAGCCCCGCGAACTTCCGTCACTGGACTTGTGGACGCAGGATTTTTTCCTCCAGCAATGCACGAAATGGGAAGACGCGCAGTGAACCGTTCTGCAACCAAGCGTCCCCCCAGGACGGCGCGTTTCTTCCGGCAGCTATCGGATGCGCTGGACCACGGATCATGGCCTCAAAGAAACATCACTATGAGAAATAGGATAATAAGGACAATCCGGGCCTTCGGGCTGCTTGTTGCGCTTGGCGCGAATGGTTATGCTGCGGGCGACTCGTCCGTGCTGGCCGCTGTTCCGCCACCGGCGTATCTCCTCTGCGAACGTGCGGAAAATCCCGTGATCGATGTGGTGGTTCCGGCTTTGTCATGGAAGCTCACGGACACGCGCAGCGGCGCCGCGCAGACCGCTTATCGCATTCTTGTCGCCTCGTCGCTGGAACAGTTGGCATCCGATCGGGGTGATCTCTGGGACAGCGGACGGGTTGGAAGTGACCAGTCGTTGGATGTCGCCTATGCGGGCCAGCCGCTGAGTTCCCGGCAGCAGGCGTTCTGGAAGGTGAAGGTTTGGGACCAGGACGGCCAGGAAAGCCCGTGGTCCGAGCCCGCCTCGTGGCGCATGGCACTGTTGGATGCTCAGGAGTGGCAGGCGCGCTGGATTGCCGCCCCGGCCATGACCGAACCTCAATCCGGGGGGCTGGATGTGTTTCTCGATGCGGCCAGCATGTCGGAGGCGAGCAAGAGCCTTTTTCGTGGACGTCAACCGGAGCTCCTTTTCCGCCGCACGTTCCATGTTCCGCAGGAGGGTGCGGCCGACGCGATTGTCCGCGTCTGCGGGCTCGGCGCTTTCAATCTTTTCATCAACGGCCAAAAAATCGGGGACGGCTGGCTTGATCCCATCAGCAGCGACTACCGCGAAGTGGCGTATTACAAGACGTTTGACATCACCCAGTATTTGCGCCCGGGCGAGAATGTCGTGGCCATCGAAGTGGCGGACGGCTGGTATGGCCAGGGGGTTGTCTGGGTGGGATATTTTGTCTTCGGATCTCCGAAACTTCTGGCCGAGGTTGAGTGGGTGGATCACTCGGGGAAGATGCATGCCTTCGGGACGGAAGCCGGGTGGAAGGTCCGCTTCGGGCCGACCCTGCGTTCGAATATTTATGCCGGGGAAATGAGGGATGCGCGGCTGGAGCCAACCGGTTGGATGCTGCCCGGCTTTGACGACAGCGAATGGTCGGAGGCCGTGGAGACGGAACCCGGTTCGCCCCGCCTCGTCTCGCAAGTGGCTCCCTCGATCAAGGACATCCGCCGTATCCATCCGGTCGCCCGTTCCATGCCGGAGCCGGGGGTTACTGTCTTCGACTTTGGCGAGCATTTTGCCGGGGTCGCACGCCTGCGCATCCGCGACGCGAAGCCGGGGCAGACGGTCACGGTCCAGTTTGGAGATTTTTTGAGTCCGAATGGAAGAGTCGACCACTCGCTCATGAATCCCACCCGAGTCCGCCAAACCCTGACCTCTGTCTGCCGGGGTGGGGACACGGAAGAGTGGACACCGACCTTCACCTATTTCGGATTCCGGTATGCCGAAGTGACGGACCTCGATGCCGAGCCGCCCATGGATTTTCTGGAAGGCGTGTTCCTCAGCACGGAGGTGGAGCAGGTAGGTAAATTTGAGTGCTCCCTCGAACTCTACAACAAAATGCACCGCATGGCCGTGCAAACGCTGCAGTCAAATATCCACGGCATCATCGAGGACTGCCCGCACCGCGAAAAATGCGGCTGGCTGGGCGATGTGTGGATGGCGATGCACACGTGGCTGATGAATTTCGACATCACCGCCTTCAACCGGAAGTTCATCGAAGACATCCGCCTGACCTACCAACCCATGGGATTGCCGTCCGACATTGCCGGCGGCAAAAGACAGCACCGGTGGACCGAGAAACGGGCGGCGCCGCTCGACTGGATGGCGGCGACGGTCATTTATCCGTATCTGCACTATGTCTATACCGCGGACCGCGCGGAGTTGGAGCGGCACTATCCGTATATGAAACGCTTTGCCGACACCGCCATTCCGCTGGTCCGCGCACGTTATGATTCCGGCGACCTCAAGTTGACCCGGGACCAGCGTTTCTTCCTCGGGGATTGGGGCGATATCCCCGCCGACGGCCAGCGTCAGGGTGACTTCCCGCTCTTCCCCGCCGAGACCCCCGCCATGCTTTCCGGAACACAAACGATAATCCACACCCTGCACTGCCTGGCCGCTTCGGCGGAAATGCTGGGGCATCCTGACGATCAGAAAAAATACTCGGCGATGGCGGACGAACTCATCGCACGGGCCAACGAGAACTACTTCGATGCGGCGACCGTATCGTATGGTTCGCAGTCGGCCAATGCCTGGGCTTACAAACTGGGGATGGTGCCGGGGGAATCGCGGCAGGCCTTTGTCAAAAGGTTCGCTCAGGAAATCGCCGAGGTGGATCAACTCATTCCGACCTACGGCATGATGGGATTAGTCACGATTTTTCAGTCGCTTACCGATGCCGGGCACGGGCCGAAGGTTCATGCGCTGGCGGATGCCCGGGCCGACCGTGGTTTCCGCCGTCTGATCGAGCGCGGCGCCACCACGCTCTGGGAATTTCAAGGCCGCGGCGAGCCCGTGCCGACCGCTTCGGGCAACCATCCGCCCTTCAGCGGTTATGACGCATGGTTCTATTCCCATTTGTGCGGTATCCGGCCCGATCCGGCGTTCCCGGGGTTCAAGCGGACGCTCTTCAAACCCTGGTTTGATCCCGAGGTGGAATGGGCGAAGGCTTCCCACAACAGCCCCTATGGCGAGATCCGCTCGGAGTGGAAGCGTCAACCCCATGGAGCCATCGAATGGAACATCACCGTCCCGCCCAACACCTCGGCCATGGCCGCAGCGCCGGAGGGAATGCAGTTCGAAGACGGCACCACCGGGCGGGAATTGCCCAGCGGAAAACACACTCTGCGCGTCGCTTCACAATAGTGCCCTGTCCGAACAACACGCATGCGTTTGCCGGGTTTTGGGTGGATCGAGGCTGTAGCCGAAATCGTAAGATTTTGGACGGGAGGACGCGC
>CAZGNH010000025.1:0-2061 GCA_964527025.1 uncultured Chthoniobacterales bacterium
CCATGTGCGCGTGTTGGTCAGCGAAGCCAGCGCACGGATGGCCGCCTCGCGCACCCGCTTGTTGGCGTCATCGTCTCCGCCAATTTTGTCTTCGACGGCTTTGGCAAGGGCCACCGCGAGGTCGTCGCGGCCGCGGAGCGGGCCGTTCTCCTCGATCCAGTCCACGAGTCCCTTGGCAATGTCTCTTGCTTCAGCGGCGGAAAGCCGCGTTGCCGTATTTTCATCCTTGGGCGCGGCATCCAACAGGGCTTCGAAGATTTCGGCGGTTGCGCGGTTCGGGTTGATTTGCCCGGCGGTAACTTCCGGTTCCTCCTCGAGGCAGAAGACATCGAGCAGACCAAGGTCGGCGGATTGTTGCTCGTCGGTCGGCGAGAAATTGACCGAGGAAAATGGGAGGTCACGAAACGCATAACCAATCTCTCCGACCGAGCGGAACGGGCGGTTGCGGATGATCGGACGGCGCGCGGAGGCCGCCCCGGTGGTTCCCCCGACAAAAGGCAGGCACCCGGCACCGGTGGCGGGATTGGCCTTGGCCCCGTCCGCTGGGCGCACCAGACCGTCTGCATCCTCATAATAGGCGGCTCCTCCTTCGACATTCCGAAAGAGATCCACGAGGGCAATGTTGTTCCAGGACGATTGCGCGTAAGCCGGGTTGTAGTGGAAAACGCCGCCGAAGGCGGTGGAGCGCGGAAGGCCTTTTGGGTTGGTATACCGGCTGCCGTTCGCGGTATAGAGGGTGCGGTCGGCCGGCATGTACCTCCCCCCACCCGGCGTGCCGGGATCAGCCAGTTGGGACTGGGAGTTGGAAAACCGGTCGGTGCGCGGGTCCACGCGAATGTTGGCCCCGGCGTTGTGGATGGGGGAAATGCAGTTTGTTCCGGGCGTGTAGGTCAGTTCCTCGTACTGATAGGCGTCTCTCGTATACATCCGGCTGATGTGGTTGTAAGGGCGCCACTGGTTGGTGCGGGGATCCTTGTATTCCAGAATGAACGAAATGTCGGGGTTTTGATTATAAACATACCAGACCCTTTCCCAAGTGGATCCCGGACTGGCATCAAGCAGGGCCTGCTTGATTTCTTCCAAAGTTTTGTCCATATACGCCCCCTGAAAAATTCCGTAAGTCAATACGCCGGCGGGATTCGATTCCATGTTCGAGTCGGGAATCTCGTTTTCGGCAACCGAACCCGCATTGGCCGTGGTCAGGGCGACCGGGTGGGTGTACGCGCTGTCGGCCGTCGCAGTTCCGAAGCGGATTTGGCCTGCGGGTGTATCCTCTCCAAGAAATTCCTTGTTGGGAGTGTAAAAGTTGCGGCCTTGAAGCCACCCTTCGACAGATCTTACAAATGGTCTGATATTGAGAATCACATCGCCATAGGTGTTGATGCGGAATTCTTCCACCTCTTCGGGCTCCTCTTCTTCGGGCGTCTCTGAACTCCGGGGGACATGAGGATTCCAAATAAGGGGATTTGTCCAACTGGCCGCGTGTCCAGAGTCCAATTTGTAATTAAAATGGATCAGACGATACAGGGTCGGCAGGTTCTCGATGCCATAGGCGGTGTCCATGATCGTGTCCACTTGCGCGATGCCGGTCACCGGACCGGCCACGCCAAGGTAAATCGCCGTCGGGTAGCTGTCCGCATCGTATTGGTCGATGATGTTTGCCCCGATGCGCAGGATGTGCATGTCGGTGTAGCTGCTGTAGGCTTCAAATCCCAGCCCCATCGGACCGGCCAAGTTTCCGGTCACGCCATTGGCCTCCCCGGGGGTCTGGCCGAGCGAGCCGTCGAGGATGACCGCCTTGAGGAGCTCGAAGAAGTCGGGCTCGCGCCCGGCGGCAGCGACTTCGTCAAGGGTCATGATCTCTTTTTGCTTTCCGTGGCTGTAGGTCCAGCCGTCGGAGGTGCGCTCGAGCCCGAACCAAGAGAGAATCTTCTCTTTGGAAGCGCTGTTATCGGCCAGCAGGCCGATTGTGCTCAGCGGAAACCGTGATTTGATGAGCGGTTCGCCGGGTTTGGCGTCCGTCCCATCGCGGCGTTCAAAAGCTTTGGTTACCCGCACATT
>CAZGNH010000026.1:0-2778 GCA_964527025.1 uncultured Chthoniobacterales bacterium
CCAGTTGATTCGCCACCCTAGATCCGCCCGGCTCGGGTGCACAAAAATTTCTGCTCAAAAACCCCTTGACCCGGTGCAACGCATCAAGATATATGTATGTCTTGATAACTCATAAATCCCATGCCTAATTCCTAAATTTTTTCTTCGGAGTCGGTTGGTGAAGGCCATCCGGACAAGGTGAGCGACACAATCTCGGACGCGATATTGGACGCGTGTCTGGCGAAGGACCGGACGAGCCGGGTGGCGTGCGAGACGCTGGTGAAGAGCAACCTCGTGGTTGTGGCCGGGGAGATCACGGTGCCGAATTTGAAGGGGGCGGCGCTGGACGCGGCGATCAACATATCCGGGGTGGTGCGCGGGGCGATCCGTGAGATCGGCTACGTGAACGAGGACGATGTGTTCCACGCGGACCGTGTGTTCATCAACAACCTGCTCACGTCGCAGAGTCCGGACATTTCCCAAGGAGTGGATGCGAAGAAAGCGAAGGGCAAGAAGACGGCGGAGCAGGGTGCGGGCGACCAGGGGTTGATGTTCGGGTATGCGTGTGACGAGACGCCGGAGCTGATGCCGGCGCCGATCATGTTTGCGCACCGCCTGGGCAGCGAGCTGACGGCCATCCGGAAGTCGGGTCGTGTGAAGTGGCTGCGGCCCGATGCCAAGAGCCAAGTTTCGGTTTTGTACCGGGATGACAAGCCGGTTGCGATCACCAACGTGGTGGTTTCAACGCAGCACACCGGGGATGTTGCGCATGAGGAAATCGAGCGCTTCATCATTGCGAAGGTGATCAAGGCGGTGCTTCCCAAGGCCCTCCTGACGCCGAACACCGAGTTTTTGGTGAACCCGACGGGGCGTTTTGTCGTGGGAGGTCCGCAGGGGGACAGCGGGTTGACGGGTCGCAAGATTATTGTGGACACGTATGGGGGGATGGGCCGGCACGGTGGCGGTGCATTTTCCGGCAAGGATCCCTCGAAGGTGGACCGCAGCGCCGCCTACATGGGCCGCTATGTGGCGAAGAACATCGTTGCGGCGGGCCTTGCCGCGCGCTGCGAGGTGCAATTCGCCTACGCCATCGGACACCCGCATCCCGTGAGCGTCCATATCAACACCTTCGGCACGCACACGGTCGATGAAGACAAAATCGAAAAGGCCGTCCTCTCCACCTTCAGTTTCAAGCCGGCCGACATCATTGCCGAACTCAAACTCCTGCGCCCGATTTACACGAAGACGACCAACTACGGTCACTTCGGGAAGTCCGACCCGGATCTCACCTGGGAGAAAACCGACCGCGCAAGGGCTCTCAAAAAGGCCGCCAAGTAGGCCGCTTCAAGCCGGTCGCGCACCAAGCCCCCCGCCCGGGTATCCCGCAACTTCCAACAACCCATCATCCATGCCACGAAAATTTATCTCACCCAAAGCCGCGGCCGCCCTGGCCGAAGCCGCCACCGCAACCGCCAACCTCGCCAAACATGCCGCGACGACACCCGCCGGCAAAGACTACATCGTCGCCGATGTCGCCCTTGCCAATTGGGGCCGGAAGGAAATTTCCGTCGCCGAGCACGAAATGCCCGGCCTGATGGCCGTGCGCAAGAAGTACGCAAAGCAGCAACCTCTCAAAGGGGTGCGGGTGACCGGATCCCTGCACATGACCATCCAGACGGCCGTGCTGATCGAGACGCTCGTGGCCCTCGGGGCCGATGTGCGCTGGGCAAGTTGCAACATTTTCTCGACGCAGGACCATGCGGCCGCGGCCATCGCCGCGACGGGCACCCCGGTCTTTGCATGGAAGGGGGAAACCCTTGAAGAGTATTGGGAACTCACCCTCAGAGCAGTCTCGTTCCCCGGAAACCACGGCCCCCAGCTCGTGGTTGACGACGGCGGAGACGTGACCCTTCTCATCCACAAGGGCTACGAACTCGAACAGGGAAGCCGGTGGGCATGGGAGCCTTCGGACAATCACGAAGTGACGGTCGTCAAGGCGCTCCTCCGCCGCGTGGCCGCCGAGCGTCCGGGATTCTGGACCCGCGTCGCGAAGGCATGGAAGGGCGTTTCGGAGGAAACCACCACGGGCGTCCACCGCCTCTACCAGCTCGCCGAGGCCGGCAAACTCCTCGTTCCCGCGATCAATGTGAACGACTCGGTGACCAAGTCGAAGTTCGACAACCTCTACGGTTGCCGCGAATCGCTGGCCGACGGACTCAAGCGGGCAACCGACGTGATGATCGCCGGCAAGGTGGCGGTCGTCTGCGGCTACGGCGATGTCGGCAAGGGCAGCTCGCACTCGCTGCGCGCCTACGGGGCCCGCGTGATCGTCACCGAAGTGGACCCCATCAACGCCCTCCAGGCAGCCATGGAAGGCTTCGAAGTCAACACGGTCGAAAGCACCCTCGGAATCGGCGACATCTACGTGACCACCACCGGCAACAAGGACATCATCACCCTCGACCACATGCTGGCCATGAAGGATCAGGCAATCGTCTGCAATATCGGCCACTTCGACAACGAAATCCAGGTCGAGCGCCTCAAGATGCACAAGGGCGTGCGTGTCGAACACATCAAACCCCAATACGACCGCTACTTCCTGCCCGGCGGGAAAAAGAGCATCTACATGCTCGCCGAAGGCCGTCTCGTCAACCTCGGCTGCGCCACCGGCCACCCGAGCTTCGTCATGTCAAACTCGTTCACCAACCAAACCCTCGCCGCCATCGACCTCTGGCAGAACCGCAGCAAATACAAAAAACCCGTTTACCGCCTGCCCAAGAAGCTCGACGAGGAAGTCGC
>CAZGNH010000027.1:0-1611 GCA_964527025.1 uncultured Chthoniobacterales bacterium
AATTCCTCAGCGCCGAGCACTTCCTGCTGGCCGCAGCCGACTCCAAAACCCCCTCGGGAAAAATCCTCCGCACTGCCGGCGTCACACGCGACAAACTCATGCAGGCCCTCGCGTCCGTGCGCGGCAACCAGCGGGTGACCGACCAGAACCCCGAAGGCAAATACCAGACGCTCGAAAAATACGGCCGCGACCTGACCGACCTCGCCCGCAAAGGCAAAATCGATCCGGTCATCGGACGCGACGACGAAATCCGCCGCACGATGCAGGTCCTCTCGAGACGCACAAAAAACAACCCGGTCCTCATCGGCGAACCCGGTGTCGGCAAGACAGCCATCGTCGAAGGCCTTGCCCGCCGGATTGTCTCGGGCGACGTGCCCGACTCGCTCAAAAACAAGCGGGTCGTCGCGCTGGATCTGGGGTCGATGATCGCCGGCGCGAAGTTCCGCGGCGAATTCGAGGACCGCCTCAAGGCGTTTCTCAAGGAGGTGACCTCCTCGGAAGGGGAAATCATTTTGTTCATTGACGAGCTGCACACGATCGTGGGGGCCGGGGCCGCCGAGGGCTCGGCCGACGCCTCGAACATGCTCAAACCCCAGCTTGCACGGGGCGAGCTGCGCACGATCGGCGCCACCACCCTCGATGAATACCGCAAGTACATCGAAAAGGACGCCGACCTCGAACGCCGCTTCCAGCCTGTGATGGTGGACGAACCGTCGGTCGAAGACACCATCGCCATCCTCCGCGGCCTCAAGGAACGCTACGAAGTCCACCACGGGGTGCGCATCCAGGACGGCGCCATCATCGCCGCCGCCACCCTCTCGGACCGCTATATCTCGGACCGCTTCCTGCCGGACAAGGCGGTCGATCTCATTGACGAGGCCGCCTCAAGGCTCAAGATCGAAATGGAGTCCCTGCCGACGGAAATCGATGTGCTTGAACGCCAGATCATGCAGCTTGAGATGGAGAAGCAGGCCCTTTCCAAGGAGAAGGACGCGGCAAGCCGCGAGCGCCTCGGCAAGCTCGATCACGAGCTGGCCGCGCGCAAGGAGGAGTCCACCCGACTCAAGGCCCAGTGGCAGATGGAGAAAGAGGAAATTGGCAAAGCCCAAAAAATTGCGGGTGAAATCGAGGCGGCCCGCGGCGAGCTCGAACGCGCCCAGCGCGCCGGCGACCTCGCACGGGCATCGGAAATCCAATACGGCCGCCTGCCCGGCCTCCAGCGCCAGCTCGATGAATCCACCGCCAAGGAACGCGGCGAGGGCAGCCTCCTCAAGGAAGAGGTCACCGAGGACGACATTGCGCGCGTGGTGGCAAGCTGGACGGGCATACCGGTTTCGCGCCTGCAGGAGGGCGAGCGCGCGAAGCTGGTCCACATGGAGGAACGGCTCGGCAAGCGGGTCATCGGGCAGGAGGAAGCCATCCGCGCCGTGAGCAATGCCGTCCGCAGGGCACGCGCGGGCCTGCAGGACGAGAACCGCCCGGTCGGCTCGTTTCTTTTCCTCGGCCCCACCGGCGTCGGAAAGACGGAGCTCAGCAAGGCACTGGCGGAATTTTTGTTCGACGACGAGAACGCGATCATCCGGATCGACATGTCGGAATACATGGAGAAGC
>CAZGNH010000028.1:0-3099 GCA_964527025.1 uncultured Chthoniobacterales bacterium
GTTCCTCGTCGCTGATGACCGAGACCATGGCGCATTCTTCGATTGCGGGGAGATCAATCCACGAGCGGCAGCCGCCGAAGCGCTTTTCGTTTTTCAGGCAGCACGGGGGGTCCATCCGGTAGATCCGGACAAAGGCGACGTGGACGCCCGGGCGGTCTTCCTGTCGGAAGCGTTCCTCGATGACCGATTCGCGCAGGATGTGCAGGTCGGCGAGGGCCCGGGCCCGCTCCCAATCGTCGACGAGCCCGCTCCACTCGACGGTGGCGGCGTAGCGGATTTCGATTTCCCCGCCCGGTTCGGGGGGAAGGCGTGTCTCCTGCGGGAGCCGGGTTTTCCCGATCTGTTCGTGGAACCATGTCGGGAACAGGAAAAATTCCGTTTCGCGGAAGGAAAATCCGGCACGGCCCTCGGCGATTCCCCCCTTGCGGACAATCACGCTTTGGAGGCCGCCACCGAGCGCCTCGCAGACCACCGCCCACTCTTTGAACGCACAATGCATCGCAACCCAACCCCTAGCCTGTTTTTTGCGCGGCGTCAGCCCGGAAGTTTGCGTGTTTCCGGGGTGGACTCCCCTGCGGAAAAGTGCCAACGTTCCCGGTTTTCGCACCATGGCAACACTCAATGCGCATTATTCCAAACTGAAGGCCGGCTATTTGTTTCCCGAGATCGGGAGGAGGGTCGCTGCGTTTGCCGCGGACAACCCGGAGGCCGCCGGGCGGTTGATCCGGTGTGGCATCGGGGATGTGACCGAGCCGCTGCCCGGGGCGGCCCTTGCAGCCATGCACGCGGCGGTGGACGAGCTCGGGACGCGCGAGGGATTCCACGGCTACGGGCCCGAGCAGGGGTACGGATTTCTCCGGGAGGCCATCGCGGAAAACGACTACCGGGCGCGGGGCATCGCGGTGGCCGACGATGAAATCTTTGTTTCCGACGGGTCCAAGTGCGACTGCGCAAACATCCTCGATGTCCTCGGATCCGACAACCGGATCGCCGTGATGGATCCCGTCTATCCCGTCTATGTGGATACCAATGTGATGGCCGGGCACACGGGTCCCGCGGACGATTCGGGGGCCTACGAGGGGCTCGTTTACCTGCCATGCACCGAGGAAAACGGCTTCATGCCGCCCGTACCCCAGCGCGAGGTTGATCTGGTTTACCTGTGTTCGCCCAACAACCCGACCGGCGCGGCGGCAAGCCGGGCGCGTCTTGAACAATGGGTGGCCTATGCGTTGGACCAAGAGGCCCTGCTTCTCTACGACGCAGCCTACGAAGCCTACATCTCCGAGCCGGGGATTCCCCACTCGATCTACGAAATCGACGGGGCGCGCAAGTGTGCCATCGAATTCCGCAGTTTCTCGAAAAGCGGCGGGTTCACGGGGGTGAGGTGCGCTTTCACGGTGGTTCCCAAAGACCTCCTGCTGCGCAATGGCGCGGGAGAGAGGGCGCCGCTTCACCCCCTCTGGAACAGGCGCTTCAGCACCAAATTCAACGGGGTCGGCTACGTGACCCAGCGCGGCGCCCATGCCCTCTACTCCGAGCAGGGGCGGCGCGAGGTCGGGGCCCTCGTGCGCCATTACATGGGCAATGCCGCGATCCTGCGCGAAGCCCTCGCATCCTCGGGTCTGGACACCTTCGGGGGGGTCAACGCCCCCTATATCTGGGTCCGCGGCCCCAAAAACCTCACGAGCTGGGAAATGTTCGACCGGATTCTTGAGAAGGCGAACGTGGTCGTCACGCCCGGCAGTGGGTTCGGCGCCGCCGGCGAGGGGTACTTCCGCGTCTCGGCCTTCAACGCGCGCAAGCGGGCCGAAGAGGCCGCAAAACGACTTGCGGCGATGCCGTGGTAGGACGATAGACCTTTCGTGAGCGATCCGTCCCTTCCAACACCCGAAATCCTCCAGCAAAAACTCCAGGAATTCCTCAAACACGGGTTTGTCCAGCCCGAGGCCGAAGGTGCCACCGAAGACCCAGAAACCCGGAGGGGGGATTCCACCGCCGCCTTCGATTTCAACTTCACCCCCAAGGACATCAAGGCACATCTCGACCGCTTCGTCATCCGGCAGGACGACGCCAAAAAAGCGCTCGGCATCGCGGTCTGCGACCACTACAACCACGCCCGCCACGCGGCGTCCCTGCCGCCCGCCGAGGCCGCCAAACTCGAGTATGCCAAGCAGAATGTCGTGTTGATCGGCCCGACCGGTGTCGGGAAAACCTATCTTGTCAGGCATGTGGCCGACCTGATCGGGGTGCCTTTTGTGAAGGCGGACGCGACGAAGTTCAGCGAGACCGGGTATGTGGGCGGGGATGTGGACGACCTTGTGCGCGAGCTGGTGCACAAGGCCGACGGGGATGCGGGGTTGGCGCAGTATGGGATCATTTATGTGGATGAGATTGACAAGATTGCGAGCGCCGGGGAGATGGTCGGGCGGGATGTGAGCGGGCGGGGGGTGCAGACCGCCTTGCTCAAGCTGATGGAGGAGACCGAGGTGCCGCTGCGCAGCGCGAACGACCTGCAAGGGCAGCTTCAGGCGGCGATGGAGTTCCAGCGGCGCGGCAAGGTCGTGCGCGAATCCATCAACACGCGCCACATCCTGTTCATTGTCTCGGGGGCCTTTGAAAAGCTCGGGCCGCGGGTCGCGCGCCGCCTCCGGCAGTCCACGATCGGTTTCGGTGCGCCGGCCGGAGTTCCCCCGGAGGGCGGAGATCTGCTGCGGCGGGCGGAGACCAAAGACTTTGTGGATTTCGGCATGGAGCCGGAGTTCATGGGGAGGCTTCCCGTGCGGGTGGTGTGCGACCACTTGTCGGCCGATGACCTGTTCGAGATCCTCCGGCGCTCCGAGGGCAGCATCATCCGCCAGTATGAGCGGGCGTTCCGTGCCTACGGGGTCGAGATTTTCTTCGCTGAGGGCGCCCTGCGGGCCATTGCGCGGGCGGCGCACATCGAGCAGACCGGGGCGCGGGGCCTGCTGACCGTCTGCGAGAAAGTGTTCCGTGAATTCAAATTCGAGCTGCCGGGGTCGGGGGTGAAGTCGTTCACGGTTTCGGAGGGTTTGGTGGGGGATCCGGCGGGGGCGCTCGAGGAGTTGTTGCGCGAGGGGC
>CAZGNH010000029.1:0-4477 GCA_964527025.1 uncultured Chthoniobacterales bacterium
GAAGCCGCCGCGCCAGCAAACATCCGGCTCGATCTGAAATCTGCCATTTGAGATTTCAAATGCTTTTTCATTGGGCCGCGCAGGCCAAATGAAAAAGCCTTGGGCGGGGGGAGGTGAGCGGTAGATGACGGCGTTGGCTCCCGGGAGAAATTCGATACGGCTGGTACGGAGGCGGGGGATGATGTTGAGGTTGGTGCCGATGCGGGAGGCGGGATCGACAAAGAGGTAGAAGAACCCCATCCAGATATCCTTGATATCGCGGGCGGGGATGCCGCGCAGGACGGGCGAGCTGCGGAGTCCGCCGAGGTATTCGCCGCGGTAGTGGTCGTAATCGGCGGTGGTTGTTTGGATGAGGGCTTCAAGGGCCGGATCGAGAGGCTCCGGTTGCGGGGGCGGGATGCCGCGCCGCCGGAGGTCGGCCGAGGCGAGAGCCTTCCAGACCTCCGCCTGCGCATACCACCGGATCGCCGGGGTCGGCTCCCACCCGGCCTCTTCGAGCGCGACAAGCAGGGGTTCCTCGCGAGCGAACAACGCATCAAACTGGAACTCGATATACACAACCGGTCCCGGATATTTTTCCAGAAACCCGCGGCGGACGGGGGCGACACTCTGCACCGGGAGCCCCGTGTAATACGTGATGGTGAGGTGCTCGTTGGGGGTGGCGTAGAGCTTGGTGTCGGCGGTGAAGTCCATGGCGCCCAGAGCCTGTAAGAGATCCACGACCGCCGGACGGCGGCTGGAAATCGAGGTCTCCTCCAGCAGGGCAAGACGCCCGCGCGCCGCCAACATCCCCGCCATCAACACCACCGCCACCACCGGCGCCCCGCGCACGCGCAACCCCCGCAGCACATCACCCAAAAACAAACCCATCAGCAAAACAAACGGCGTCCACAGCACCAAAGAAAGCCTCTCGAAGAAGAAGCTCGCCGCGGGAATGATCAGGTGGAAGGCGGCATAGGCGGCCACCATCCACCAAATCAGCAGGGCATACACGACGCCGTGTTCCCGCAGGGGAGCGGCCAGACGCGCGGGAAGCCATCGCGGGCGCAACCACGCGATCGCCAGCAGCACGACCAACATGAGCAGAAGCGCCAGCGGCAGGGGCCGGTCCAGCAAATAAAAAAACGCGTCGGCCTTCGAGTCGAAGAGTTTGAAAACTTTCGGGACGGCCGAGGCGGTTGTCAGAAACCCCGAGAACCAGAGCCACGGGAGCACAAGGCCCAGGGCAAGTCCCGCTCCCGCGACGGACTTTGGGAGCCACCCGGTGCGGCGCATGATGGCGGGTGATGTTGCCGCCGCGACCGCGCCAAAGGCAAGGGACGAAAACAGGTGGGTGTGGAAAAGCCCGGCCGAGGCCAGTCCCAGCCAAAGAAAATCCCGCCACCGGCCCCGCCGTGCCGCCTGCCACAGACACCATGCCGCCACCCCGTTCATCAGGAGGGTCAACGAATAATAGCGCGCCTGAATCCCGAAATCGACCGTCCGCGCGTTCAAAGCCATCAATGCAAGGGCCCCGAGTCCCGCCACCGGGCCGCCAAGTGCCGTTCCCAGCCGATAAATGACCACCATGCACAGCAGGGAGAACACCAGCGCCGGCAGGCGCGGAATGACCGTCCTGCGCGGCACCTCCTCCGGGCCGTGCAGGACACGCGGCGGCGAGACGGGCAAATCCGGATGCATGCCAAAGAGCGCCTGGGAGGCCGCGATGGCGTAAAGCGGGAGCCACCCGTGATAGACGACGACCCCCTTGAGCGAGTACGTGCTGTCGCGGAATTCATATTCCGGGTGCTCCTCCCATGGCTCGCTGAGTGTGTTCTCATAGACCGGCAGACCGAGGTATTTCCACCCGGGCAGCCCGGTTTGCAGGATGGTCAGCGCGTTGATGCTCGATTCGGCTTCGTCGCACCACAGGGCCGATTGTCCCATCCACGAAATGCGCAGGCCCATGCCCGCGGCCACAAGCGCCACCGCCAGCAGGGGCGCCAGTGCGGGCCGCCAAACGGAATCCAAAGATTTCAACTCAAAATCCCAGCCCCAGCTCCATGCCGCTGGTGTTGCTCAAGTAGTTGCTCTCCGGGTTGCTGTCGCCGAAGCGCTGCTGCAGGCTTGTGAACAGGCGCATCTGCATGCCGTCCCTTGGGATATAGAGGAGCGAGATGGTTCCCGTGTTGAAAAAGTAATCCTGCCCTTCGACGCCGGCGAGGGACGCATTTTCCGCGTAGCCGGTGACGAGGATGGCCTCGAATTTGGCGCGTTTGGTGATCTGCCATGTGGCTTCGAGTTCGGCACCGGTGAGGGTTTGGAGTGTGTCGGGAGCGAAGGGGTCGACGGCCGTGTTGCGGAACAGCCGCAGAGCCAGCATCGACTTGCGCGTGGCCAGCCACTCGAGCTTCGCATTGAGGACGGCCGAGTAGGTCGAGAAACCCGCCCCTTGGTCGGTCTTCGACTGGCGGAACTGGATGCCCCCCTCGCCGTTGAAAATGAGCTTGGCGGTTGGTGCGTAGCGCAGGCGCAGCAGGAAGTCCTGATAGTTTGTGTTGCCCTGCGGGAGGAGATTCGACCCGACGAGCAGCGCGGCCCCGACCGTTGTCTTGGGCGAATACCGGTACTCGACCGCCCCCCCGAAAGAAATCCCGTTCATTTGGCCGCCCGGATCCGACGTGACCGAACGCCATGCCGCCTCGACCCGCACGTTCGTCTTCCGCGTGAGCGCATACCGCGCAAAAACTTCCGCCTGCATGGTCTTCAAATCCGACTGCCCCTCGCTCCCCAAAAACAGACCGCTCTGGGTCAGGTAGCCCGCATCAAGACCCACCTCGATCTTGGCGGTCCGCAGACGCGAATTGAACAGAAAGGTCTGGTTGACCGCGTCGAACTGCTTGAAGCGCGCGTATTTGACGAGGCTCGGGGCATAGAGGATGCGGACGGTGGATTTCGTGCCTGCTTCGAGGAGGATCGATGGGGTGAGGGTGGAGATGAAGTCGCCCTGCGTGTCGGTGGCCGTGCCGAAGACGTTGTTGTTGTGGGTGAAGGAGGTGGCGATTCCCGCGCCGTAGCGGATGCGGGTGCTGCCGACGCGGAAAGCCCGGTTTGCGGCGAGAGTTCGCGGGGAGGAGAGGTTGCCGAGCGGGAGCTGGATGAACGGTTGGACGGGGAATTCCTTGGCTTCGTCCGGGGGGCCGCTGTCCGGTGCGGCAAGCAGGGGTGGTTCCTGTGTGAGCGGGGTCTCGAGCTGGCCGTCCCATTGGCGCAGGATCTGCGAGGGGATGCGGGTTGAGGAATCGATGTCGTTCCATGCGGTGGGGCTGAGCCACCATGTGTTGATTGGCGAGCCCGGCGACCCCGCGTCCGGCGCGGTCGGGGCAAATGAAAGGGCGTCGGGTCCGGCGGGCGCGACCTCCGGCCATGGAGGCGGCGGTTCAGCGAGTTGGAGTCCGTCGAGTTCTCCGAGCACGTCGGGGAGAGTGGCGCCATCGGCGGCTCCCGCGTCTTCCGGCCCGTCTGCCTGCCATGCGGGCAGCGGGGGTTCGACCCCTGCGGGATCCGGCGTCCGGCCGTGCGCCGAAAACGCCATGGCACAGATTGCCCCGCAAAGAGACGTCCGCAACCATGCCCGCGGCCGCCCGGCCCTCACCGCTCTGCGGTTCGTGGCATGCATGGTGTCAGGGGGCCTGGCGCCACTGTTCGATCGCCTCCATGAGACGGTTCTTGGCCTCCTCGGGTGTGTCACCCGCCGCGACCAGATCGGCGACCATTTTTCCGAAAAGGCGGGTGCGTTCGGCGGCGGCGGGCGACATATCGACCGAAGGATCGCCGGCCACTTCGTTGCGCAGGATGCGCAGGGCCAGAAGCAGGTGCTGGCGCGCGTCGCTTTTTGAGATCCCCCGCGCCTCGATCCGCCGCATCAACTCCCCAAAAATCTTCCGCCGCTCCTCGCCATGCCGCGACAAATCGCGCTCCTCAACCCTCCGCGCCGCAAACTCGGCACCGCATGCGCAGACGCGCAACACACTGCCCGGCTCCGGCCCGGACGCCGGCACAGGACACGGCGAAGTCATCGCCATGAAGCGCCCGAAGGTCGGATAAATTTTGCCGCACGAAGGACACACGATCGACGGCTTGGAAATCGCCGCGTCCTCTCCGTCCCGGTCTTCCTCTGCGCGCCCCCGGAGATTGGGTTTCGGGGAGCTGTTGACCACCAAACCGGTGACGCGCGCGCCCGCGTGCGTGAGGCGCTCGATCGTCTGTTTGGCGGTTTTTCGCGGTGTGTGCCCGATGCCCACCACAAGGCAAAGGAAGGGGATCAGGCGGGCAAAACCCAATGTGTCGCTGAAGGTTGCCAGTGGAGCGGAGTCCACGACGATTTTGTCGTAGTAGGGGCGGGCGGCGGCGAGGAGGCGGGCGAAGCGTTCCCTTGAAAGGCTTTCTGCGGGGAAGGGGGTCGGGGCTCCGGCGGGCACGATGTCGAGCAGTGGCA
>CAZGNH010000030.1:0-2460 GCA_964527025.1 uncultured Chthoniobacterales bacterium
GGCGGGTTGAGGGATGTGGCACTCAGGCGGTCGGGGCGCAGGTATTCGCGGGCGACACGCCGGATGTCCTCCGTGGTGACGTTCGACAGCGCCTCGAGGTAATGGCGGCTGAAGTCGGGATTTTTTGTCAGGAGCCAGTTGCCGCCGAGATCCGAGGCGCGTCCGCGCGCGGTCGAGAGCCCGGAGAAATGCGAAGCAAGCGACGCCCGCTTGGCACGGTCGAGTTCCGCGTCCGGGATCCCCTCCTCGATCACGCGGTGCACAACCGCCATGGCTTCCTGTTCGACCTGCTGCCTTTTTTCCGGGTCGCAGACCGCCTGGATGACCCAGACCCCGTCGGTTTGCAGGCTGTACATCCCGGCGCCGATCTGGTGGACAAGGCGTTTGGTTTCGCGCAGGTCGGTGTTGAGGATGCAGCTGCGGCCCGATCCGAGGATTTCGCCCAGCAAATCAAGAGCCGGTGTGTCGGGGTGGTCGAGTCCCGGGATGCGCCATGCAAGGTTCAGGCGCGTCAGCTCGGTGCCGGCGAATTCCTCGTGCGCGTCCCTGCGCCCGAGCTGCACCGGCTCGTCGGCGACAAAGACGGGTTCGAGCGCCGCGCGCGGCACTTCGCGGAACATTTCCTCCAGCTTTGCAAGAATGGCATCCGCGTCCACATCGCCGGAAATGACAAAGGTCATATTGTTGGGCACGTAATGCCGGCGGTAAAACCCGAGCACATCGTCGCGGGTCAGCCGGTTGAACACATCGAGGTAACCGATCACCGGGTGGCGGAACGGGCTCCGCCCGAAAACGGTGCGCAGCATAAGCTGGGAGCTTTGGCGGTTCGGGTCGTCAAATCCCATGGCGAATTCGCGGCGGATGACCTCCTGTTCCCGCTCGTATTCGTCTTCGGGCAGGGTGGAGTTGAGCATGGCGTCGGCGAGAACTTCGAGGGCACCCATGGTGCCCGAGGCCGGCACATCAATCCAATAGACCGTGCGGTCAAAGCTTGTGTAGGCATTGATCATGCCGCCCTGGTCCTGAATTTGCCGGGCAATTTCCCCGGCCGACCGTGTCTTTGTGCCCTTGAAGAGCATGTGTTCGAGGATGTGCGAGAGGCCCGCCCCCATCCATGCCCCCTCGTGGATGCTGCCAGCTGCGCACCAGGCCTGCAGGCTGGCAACCGGCGCCGATCGGTCCACGTCGATGATGACCGTCAGGCCATTGGCGAGCGTATGGAGGGTTGCATTTTGCGGGGGGGGTGAGGCCAACCCGGCGGACGGGGCGGCGGGATCCCGCGTGGCGGGGTCGCCCGGCCCGGGTGCTTTTGGTGGAAGGACGGCGGCGGCAATCACAAATGCGGCAAGAAACAACTTCATTGGCTGTCTTTGACAGCCCCGCCAAGCGATCCGCTCAAAATTGGTTTCTCGGGACGAAACGGGCGCAAAAAGGCTTCCTCAAAATCATACCCGCCGCGGAACCCCTCGATCGAGTCCTCGTCGGTTTTTCCGAAAACCCCGCACCCCACCAGATTGAAAACAAGGTTGCCGACATCCTCGCACGACCGGACCCCCCAGTAGGCGAGGACGGTAACCGTCATCGGTCCGAATTCCTGCAGGGCGTGGAGGCGGAATCCCTCGAGGAGTTCGGCGGCGCTCACATGGTTTGTGGAGGGCTGGGATTCCTTGCGGATTTTTTTTCTGCGCTTGAGGGTCGTTTCAAGGGCGTCACGCAGAAAGATGTAGGCGTCCCTGCTGTAGCGGGGGTCATCCCGGAGGAGTGTTTCGAGAGCTTCGTGAAATCCCGGATTTTGCATGGGTGTCGGAAAAAGTTCAGCGGGGGGTTGGAACCGGGGCCGCTTCGATGGCGCCGGAGACGCTCCGGAGGCTTTGGTAGTGTTTGACGCCGAAGCCGAGCAGGGCCGCACCCACGACAAAGGCCACCAGCCGGATTTCACGCGTTGTGAGAATCTGCATGGCACCACCATACGCTTCCGGAGCCGTGCTGCAAGCGCGCGTGGATGGAAGAATGCAACTGTTCAGGTGGCCGCCCCGGCGGTGCGGCCACCCGGGCGGTTACGGAAGAATTTCTTCGCCCGGCGGGCTGCCGCCGGCGTATGCATGCATGATGCAAGACACACGGATCGATGCCCTGGCCGCGGCCCTCGTCAACCACTCGACACAACTCGCCCGCGGCGAACATGTCCTCATCGAGCTGTTCGACGCGCCGGACGCGATCGGCATCGCCCTCATGCGCGCGGCCCGCGCCGCGGGCGCCAGCCCGTTCATCCAAATCCACCACGCCCCTCTCGCAAGGGAATTTCAAATGGGCGCCACAGCCCCCCAGCTCGCCGTCCTTCGCGCAACCGAGCTCGCACGCATGAAAAAAATGCAGGCCTACATCGCCGTGCGCGGCAGCCACAACATCACCGAACTCTCCGACGTGCCCGAGGATCGCGCGCGGCTCGTCTCCGGATGG
>CAZGNH010000031.1:0-8662 GCA_964527025.1 uncultured Chthoniobacterales bacterium
CTCTTCGAAGGCTTCGGGCGCGATGGCGGCTACATCTGCTCGGCCAGCGACCACTTCTTCGAGACCCCGGTCGAAAACCTGAAAGCGTTCGCCGCAGCCGCCATGGAATGCACATACTGAAGCCATAAGATCCACGCAGAAGAGGATTTATGGCCGTCCACGAAGGCGCGGCAGAAGGTGACTTGGGGCGACCGGATCTTCACCGATGAGGATATTGCGCGGATCATGCGGGATTTTCAGTCCGACATGCAGACCGCCGTTTTGGTCGCCACAGCCAAACCGGTCAAAAACTCCACCAGGAAGATTTTTGCCAGCTCTCGGGAAGCGAATCCAGCCACTCGGGTTCCACAATGCGGCGCATGATCCCGGCATACCCGGGACGGAAGCGCGGGTCAACAGGAACGCGCCCCGGCATGGCAGAACGCAGCTTCCCACAGTCCCCAGGCCTTTTTTTCAAATTGCTCAGAATCATACAGCGTTGATCTTCGAAGGTTTTTCGTATGTAGTGCCCGATCAGGGCCTCAGGGATTGACCTGATTGTAATAACAACGGCCATGGAAAATCATTCCGGAACTCTCAAAGTCTGCGT
Organism: uncultured Chthoniobacterales bacterium; assembly: GCA_964527025.1. Lineage (GTDB taxonomy): Bacteria > Verrucomicrobiota > Verrucomicrobiia > Chthoniobacterales > Terrimicrobiaceae > CAZGNH01. The sequence continues at coordinate 590 of CAZGNH010000031.1, forward strand.
TGTGGAAAACCACCAGGACACCCTGGAATTTCTAACCATGTATTTGAAAAAAAAGGGACACTGCGTTTCGTCTGCCTGCGACATGCAATCTGCGCTGCGGATCCTGGAGTCGGATCCCATCGACGTCCTGCTCTGCGATATCAGCTTGCCCGATGGGGACGGAATTCAATTGATGCGGCATCTGCAGAAAAACAATTGCCTTCCCTTCGGGATTGCGATGACTGGACATGTTTCCCTCCCCGGTGCCAACCCAAATGATCTGTGTGGATTCAGGCATCACCTGCTGAAACCCTTTCTGCCCGAAGAACTCGACCGCTTGCTCGACGAGGCGTTTGACGCGATACAACGGGAATGTCCGGAAGGCGCAAGATAACCGGCGGCACCAATGACACCGCCACACGCGACTGGCGGGCTGTTGCCGAAGGGTTGCAGAAGGAATGCGCGTTTTTGGAACGTGCGCTCTTCGGTGCGGCCGAGCGGGAGCAGCGGCGCATCGGGCAGGAACTCCATGATCACTTGTGCCAGCAACTTCTTGGCGCAGCCTTCTCCGCAACGGCAATCGCAGACACCGCCACCGATGCGCGTGCAGCCGGACAATTGCGCGACCTCGCGCACTTGATCAATGACGCGGTAAAACAAGTGCGGGAGTTGTGCCGTGGACTTCACCCGGTCGAAATTGATCCCTCCAGCCTCATGTCGGCCCTTCAGGAACTGGCCGGGCACACATCCCGATCCATCCCCTGTGTGTTTCACTGCCCGAACACGGCTTTGGTCTCCGACCCGAATATGGCATTGCACGCATTCCGCATTGCGCAGGAAGCCGTCAACTGTTTGCTGAGAGCAACCAAGGCCAAAAACATTACAATCACGCTGGAGGCCTGCGGCGGCGCCCGCCTTCGTCTCACGATTCTCGCCGATGGCACCCGGGAAAGCGAATTAACCTCCCAGCCGGCGGGGACGGTGGCAAAAATTCTTCAATACCGCGCCCGGGCCATGCGGGGGAAGCTTTCCACCGCATACCAGCCAGAGGTGGGAACAACCATCGTTTGCAAATTCCCGACAAAACCCGAAGAAACCTCCGGCCCGCGGAAAAACCTCCTGCCCGCTTGATCAAGCCTTTTCCTGGGCCACCCAGTCAATTGCAAAAAGAACCATTTCACGCGACCCATCAAAACCGAGTTTCTCTTTGATGTGCGCCCGGTGCGTCTCGATGGTTTTCACACTCAAGTGCAGTTCCGAGGCGATGTCCCGGGTTCCCATGCCGCGCCCCAAAAAAGTAAAAACCTCGAGTTCCCGGTCGGAAAGCCTGTCCACAGGACAGGCCGAGTCCGTATCGCGCAGATGAATGGACTGAAAAATGAGCCGCTTGCTCAGGCGCGGGCTCACATAGAACTCACCCTGCAAGACCGTGCGCAATGCCGTCCGCACCTGGCTGAGCGCCTCATCCTTCATGACATAACCCAGGGCTCCCGCTTTCAATGCCCGCAATGCATAAAGAGATTCGTCATGCATGGAGAGAACGAGCATGGGCAACTTGGGTTGTTCCGCTTTCATCGATTTGATGAGTTCAATCCCATTCGGGCCGGGCAGGGAAATATCCAGCAAGGCCACATCCGGATTCAATTTCCGCATGGCCTCAAGTGCCGATGGTGCGGAGCTTGCCTCGCCACAAACCTCCATATCCGCCTCAGCGTTGATGAGCGCCATGATTCCGTGACGGAAAATGGGGTGGTCGTCGACAATGAGAACCCTCCGGCGGGTTTGGACAGGAGCCGTGCTATTTTTTGCTTTGCTCATACGCCGGATTGACCGGACCTTTCTCCCACCGCCGGGTTCGGGTGGGGGGTTGCCAGAAATCCGCGCCGGTTGCGGGTCGGCACCATGGTCGATGCACCCGACCGGCTCAGGCAGTGTCCGCCAGCGTCATCCTGAGCAACCACCTGCCTAGAATAATTCCATTCAGCATGGCACGGCAATTGAAAAATCCGCCCTGCGAGCTTGCCGGTATTCATGGCTTTTGCGCGCCTCCCCTGTCATGACGGTCTGCTGGCTCCCCGGCCATGACAAGCCCACCGCGAGCAGGTTGCCGTATCTTTACACGGATGGCGGGCGCCGGCCAAAAATCAGGGCAATGATGAACAGGATGAGGAAAAGGCCGAAAAGGATCTGAGCGATCCAGACGGCACTTCCCGCTATGCCTGTGAAACCCAGAATGGCGGCAATAATTGCGATGATAAGGAATGTAACAGCCCAACTAATCATATTTCTCCAATCGGTTGTTTGTTGATTATCGACTTCTGACCCGCGAACGCGTGTATCCAAACACAAAAATGTCTGCGAAATTGTGTTTCATCCCTCGGGACCGCACAAATTCAACGCGTTTGATCTCTGACAGCATCGACGGCATCTTCAGCCCCTTCCTTCAGCGCATCTGCGGCATCTTTCACTCCCTCGCCGAGTTTGTGCGCCCCCTCTTCCACCCTGTCTCCAAGATCCTTTGCTTCCTCCTTGAGGTCTTTGGCCTTGGCGCGAACCTCCGCCCCGGTATAGCGTCGGCGCTCTCCATCCCGATAGGCACGGAGATTGTCCGCTTTGGCTTTGGCTTCCGCGCGCTCCTCTCCGGAAGCAGCGGCCAACTGTTTGTCCAACTCGGCGATTTCGGCGTCAAGTTCGGCAAAGGCCTCCTCGACATCGGCAGCTTGTGCAGCGGTGGGCGTGCGGATATAGGAATCAATCGCGCTCCCCAAGCGCCCTGTTTCAAAATTGGTTGTGGCCGGCGTTGGTTTAACCTGTGGTTCCTCCGCAACCCGCGGCTTTTGGTCTTCACAGCCGGAGAACAACATGGAGACCACGAAAGCTGATACCAACAAATGTGATGTTTTCATATATTGCGAATCGTCCGACGCCGGGTGATTGGATGGATGGAATTTTCCGTCATCGAGACCGCCATCCGCCAAGCCTTGAAGCAGTAACCCGAAAAGCTGCTCAGGCCATTTCTTCCCTCAACCCCTCCATGGCATTGCCAAGCTTTTTGATGCCGAGCTCGATGCGCGTTTTCACCGTGCCGAGCGGAGTCTTGGTGAGGTTGGAAATTTCCCGTTGGCTGCGATTTTCCAAGAATGCCATGCGGACGGCTTGTTCTTGGGGGGGAGGCAGGGCGGTCAGGTGCCGGTGCAGCAAGGACCGGAGATCATCCCGGCAGACATCGCGTTCCACCGTGTGGATTTCTCCCACCTCTTTGTCAGGATGCTTGCACGACACTTCATAGCGGTCCGTTGCGCGCCGGTAGGCATTGTGTTGCCGCAAGCGGTCTATTGCCCGGCATCTGGCCAGCGTGCAGAGCCAGCTCACCACCTTGCCTTTGGCCGCCGAGTAACTCGCTGCACGATCCCAAACCTGCAGAAAAATTTCCTGCAACACATCGTCCGCCTCGGTGTTGTCGTGCAGCACCCGCAAAACGATGGACTTGAGCATGGTCCGGTACCGGCAATAGAGGCAGTTGAGCGCTTCAGGCTGGCGGTGCTGGAGGTCTTCCATGAGTTTCCGATCAACATGGTCGGTGCTTTCTTCTGGCGGTGTTGTTTTCATGACAGCGCAATCCTCTCCGGCGTGCGTTTTCTTGACAATCGGTGCACCCGAGGATTGAAGCATCGGGTTTTTCCTCATGCCTGTCAGGGCCTCCCTGAGAACCGGATCAGGGTTTCCCCGATGCTCCCCCGCAGAACATCGAGGCCATGTTCGAAGCGATCTCGGAATTTGGAGCCTCCTCACGCTGACTCTCCAAAACAGTTGGACGCAAAACTTCGTTGATTTTTCCAATCCCCGCTTGACTCCGCCCGGCAAAGGAGGCAGGCTGGCTGATCTTGTCCATTTTTTGAACCATGAAACGCACCTACCAACCTTCCAAGCGCACGCGCAAGCGGCAGTTCGGCTTCCGGGCACGGATGAAAACCAAATCGGGCCGGGCGATTTTGTCGCGGCGGCGCCGGCGGGGGCGCCAGCGGCTGTTGCCGAAGGGGGTCGAGATTCATTACGCGCGTCACACGGAGGCCTGAGAGGGCCGGGGGGCATGGAGGCCCGGATGTGTTTTCCGCGCGGCGCGCGGCTCCGGAGGTCGTCGGAATTTGCACGCGTCAGGACGCGGGGCCGGCATGCGCACGGGCGGTTGATGCGGGTTTCCGCGGTGGCGGGTCCGGAAGGGGACGGCCGGGTGCGGCACGGGATTGTGACTTCGCGGCGGGTGGGGTGTGCTGTTGTGCGCAACCGTGTGCGGCGCAGGCTGCGGGAAATCATCCGGTGCGCGCCGCGCGGGGCGGGTGCTTGGTGGGTGGTGACACTGGCCAAACCGGCGGCGGCGGCGGCGACATTTTCCGAACTTCGAGACGAATGGTTGCTTCTGGCGCGGCGCCTTTCTATTTTGCCCGCTGCGGCATGAAATATTTTTTGATTTTTTTGGTTGGGGTGTATCGGTGGACCTTGTCGCCGATGCTGCGGGCGCTTTGCGGTCCCGGGGCGTTTTGCCGTTTTGAGCCGAGCTGTTCGGCGTATGCGATCGGGGCGCTGCGGACGCACGGGGCGTTGCGGGGAACGTGGCTTGCGTTGTGCCGGATCGGGAGGTGCCACCCATGGGGCGGCTGTGGATACGATCCGGTGCCCGCGCGGGGCGGCGGGCGGGGCGGCAGGTGTTGCAACCGGAGGCTTGTGACCTGATGGACAGGCAGGGCTGGATCGCGGTCATTCTCTGCATTGCCGGGCTGGTGCTCTGGCAGTGGTATTACGTCAAGCACTACGACAAAGGGCAGCCCCCGGTGCCCGCGGAAGCGGCCCCTGCCACAACAACGCCCGCGCCGGCAGCGGCGTCGGCAGCGGAACCTGCGCAGACCGCGCAGCCTGTCCCGGGCCCGGCTCCGTCGGCCCCGGCTTTTGCGCCGCGCAACGAGAGCATTGTGACGGAAAACGCCGAGTATGTTTTCAGCAACGACGCGGGAGGCATTGAGCGGGCGGTGTTGTTGCTGCATCTTGGCGAGGAAGAGCAGGCGGTTGTTCTCAACGGCAACCGATCCCTGCCCATCGGCGCGCTGGGTTTCGCGCCGGCGGAAGTAACCGGTGGATTTGAGATGCGCATCGACCGCGCAAGGGGGACGGCCACCTTCACAAAGACCGAGCCCGACGGCCTGCGGATCACCAAACGCTTCACGGTGCCCGACGAGAAGGCCGGGAACCCTTATCTGCTGACCCTTGAGATCGGGTTTGAGAATCCGACCGCGCAGCCCCTTGCGCGGGCCGCCTATTTTGTGAGCACGGGCGGCGGTGCTCCCATCCATGCGCGGGATCTGCCCATGTACACGAAGTTTTTTTACATGCACGGGGGCAAGAAAACGGGCATTGACGTGAACTGGTTCAATCCGGGGGGGATTGCGATGCTGGGGTTGCAATGGAGCGGACCCAAGTCGCTTTATCAGGAAATGCGACCCGACATCGAGTGGGCCGCCGTCAAGAGCCAGTATTTCGCAACCATTCTGACAGCCGAAGAGCCCAGGGGCGTCTCGGTCTGGGCCGCCAGATTCGACACCAAGAAGCAGAATGAATCGCCCGTGTACGGCATTCAGGGCGCCATGGGCATGCCTCCCTTGAACCTTGCTCCCGGCGCGTCGGCCACCGCCTCCTTCTCCGTTTACGCGGGGCCGAAGGACCTGCCCCTGCTGCGCGCCATGCGAAGCGGGCAGGAGGCCGTGCTGGATTTCGGCATGTTCGGATTCATCAGCAAGCTGCTCCTGTGGGGGATGAACTCCCTCCACGGGATCTTCGGCAACTACGCGCTGGCGATCATCGTTCTGACCCTCATCATCAAGTCGCTTCTCTGGCCGGTCCAGAACAAGGCGACGCGCGAAATGCGCAAAATGGCGGCGCTTTCCCCGAAGATGACCGAGATGCGGGAGAAGTTCAAAGACGATCCGCAGAAGCTCAACGAGGAGATGATGAAGATGTACCGCGAGTACGGGGTCAACCCGTTCAGCGGATGTCTGCCGATGCTGATTCAGATTCCGATTTTCTTCGGGTTTTATGCGATGCTGGGCAGTGCCATCGAGCTGCGGAACAGCTCGTTTCTGTGGGTGGGCGACCTGTCCCAGCCCGACACGGTCGGGCATTTCCTGGGGTTTCCGATCAACCTGCTGCCGTTGGTGATGGCGGCGACGATGGTCTGGCAGATGGTCATCACACCGAAGACCGGCGACAAGATGCAGCAGCGCATCTTCTACTTCATGCCGGTCATCTTCCTGGTCTTCTGTTACAATTTTGCCAGCGCCCTCGCACTCTATTGGACAACGCAGAATATTTTCTCTATTGTGCAGCTCTACCTGACGCGCAACAATCCGCTGCCCGAGCTCGAAAAGAAAAGCGTGGTCGCCAAGCGCGAGGCCACGGCAGCAAAAAAGAAGAAAAAACGCAGAAAGCCATGACCCAACTTTCCGCCCGCGAAATCCTCGACACCATTCTCGGTTACCTGGGCTTTGCGTTCGAAATCCAGGATCAGGACCGCGACGGCCACGCCGTCCTCCAAATCTACACCCACGACGCGGAGCTTCTCATCGGGCGCCGTGCGGAGACGCTCGACGACCTCCAGTTCCTTGTGAACAGGATCCTGCAGGAGTGCGACCCGAAGGCGCCGCGCGTGCTGGTGGATGTCGAGCACCACCGCCAGATCCGTGACGATGCCCTTGTCGCGGCGGTCCACAAGCTGGCCGAGGCGGTGCGGGCGATCGGCAAGCCGCTCCAGACCGATCCGCTGAATTCCTACGACCGCTACATTGTCCACAACGCCTTCAAAGACGATCCGGAGATCGCCACATGGAGTCCCCGCGACGACGCGCGCCTCAAGCGCATCACCATTCGGCGGCGCAAACCTGCCGTGCCCGCCTGATGCGCCCCGCAGTCCGACCATCGCGCCGCAGACGCATGTGTGTCTCCCATGCCCTCGTGACGGCGGCGGTCCTGCTTTGCGGGGGCCTCGCGGAAGCCCGCGCCCAGCAACCGGTCATCAAGGCGCGGTCGGCCCTCCTCTTTGACGCAAACACGGGCCGGGTCTTGTACAAAAAGAACGAAAACGAGCGCATGCCGGTGGCCAGCACGCAGAAGCTCCTGACGGCGCTGCTTGTGGCCGAGGCCGGCGATCTGGACCGCAAGGTGATCATCCGCAAAGAGGACACCCTTGCCGCTCCGACCAAGCTGTATCTGAAGGCGGGGGAATCCTACACCCGGCGGAATTTGCTGGCCGCGATGCTGGTGCGCAGCCCCAACGACGTGGCGGCGGCCCTCGCCCGCGATTACGCGGGAAGTGTCGCGGCCTTCTGCGCCCGCATGAACGCCCGTATGAAGCGCATGGGCGGAAAGCATTCCAATTTCCTCAACCCGAACGGTCTCCCCGCCGAAGGGCAATACTCGACCGCCCGCGACATCGCGCGTGTCGCCCGCGCAGCCTATTTCAACCCGACCCTCCGCCAGATGATGCGCACCAAATCGCTCGTCTTCCGCCACAACTCGGGCAAAACCACCACCCTGCGCAATACCAACCGGGTCATGCGCACCTACGCTTTCTGCAATGGCATGAAAACCGGATACACGGTCAAAAGCGGCCACTGCCTGATCTCAAGCGGCTCGCACGAGGGCCGCGACGTGATCGCCGTCGTCCTTGGCAGCAACAAAGCCGACGTCTGGCCCGAAAGCACCGCCCTGCTCGCCTACGGTCTCGGCCTGAGCGACACACAGCTCGCCTCCCTGCGCCTCGGCGAGTCCGCCAACTGATTTCCACTGGGAGCTGCTCGCATGGCACCAAAGAACATGAGATGGGAAATTGGATAAAGACAATTCGGCCCCCCTTGGAAAAAGGCAGGATGGGGGGGTGACAAAAGCCGTGTGCCGGGGGCTCCTGCGATGCGCAGGAGCCGGAGTTGCCGCTTGTGTTGAAGTGCTTTCACGCGGACCAGCCCCGGTAAAAACCGCTGCCCCTGCGATCCCAACATGGCAGCGGGCGGGGGTGGCACCCCCGCGGATCAGCCCGGAATCAGGTCGCCG